>DATLIO010000430.1:0-4007 GCA_035539355.1 Luteolibacter sp. | reverse complement strand
ATCGTGGTGATCCGCTACGAAGGTCCGAAGGGCGGGCCGGGCATGCAGGAGATGCTGGCTCCGACGGCGGCGATCGCGGGTCGTGGTCTGGGCGATTCCGTGGCGTTGATCACCGACGGCCGGTTTTCAGGAGCCACGCGTGGCGGGGCGATCGGCCATGTTTCTCCGGAAGCCGCCGCAGGCGGTCCCATCGCTTTGATCGAGGAGGGGGATCTGATTGAAATCGATATTCCCGCGAGGTGGATCCATCTGATGGTCGATGACTCGGTTCTAGCTGAGCGCAGATCGAAGTGGGTCCGGCCGTCGCCGAAGATCCGGACCGGGTATCTCGCGAGGTATGCGGCGATGGTGGGCAGCGCCAGCGGCGGCGCGATCCTGCAGGTGCCGGATGGAGTTCAGTGAGTGAAGCCGGCCGTTTCCGTCGAATCGTGGCGGTGTTTGAAAAGCACGGCGAAAGCGATCGAGATGACCAACGCATAGAGGGCGAAGGAAAGCCAGATGCCGGTCCATTCTTTCGCCCCTTCGGTGGTGAAGAAACGGTCGATGACGTAGCCGCTGACGATGCTGCCGAGGATCGCGCCGAAGCCGTTGGTCATCATCATGAACAATCCCTGCGCGCTCGAACGCATGGATGGATCCGTGTTGGTTTCCACGAACAGCGAGCCGGAGATGTTGAAGAAATCGAACGCCATGCCGTAGACGATGCAGGACGCGACGATCATCCACAGGCCGCCCGCTGGATCGCCCCAGCCGAACAGGGCGAAGCGGAGGACCCAGGCGAGCATGCTGAAAAGCATCACCATCTTGATGCCGAAGCGTTTCAGGAAAAACGGGATCGCGAGGATGAACAGTGTCTCAGAGACCTGCGAGATCGACATGATGATCGTCGAGTATTTCACGACGAACGAATCGGCGTAGGCGGGCACCTTTTCGAAATCCGAGAGGTAGGTGTCGCCGTACATGTTCGTGAGCTGGAGGGCGCCGCCGAGGAACATCGAGAAGATGAAGAACAGCGCGATCTTGTAGTTGGCGAAGAGCCGGAAGGCGTCGAGGCCGAGAAGATTGAGCCACGATGAGCTTTTCCCTGCGACGCGGGAAGGAGGGCAGGCGGGGAGGGTGAAGGCATAGATGCCGAGGACGACGGCCGAGGTGGCGGCGATGTAAAACTGGTTGGCGGACGCCTTGTTGCCCGTGAGGTTCGTGACCCACATCGCGGCGATGAAGCCGATGGTTCCCCAGACACGGATGGGCGGGAAGACCTTCACCACATCGAATCCGCCCGATTTCAGGATGTTGTAGGCGATGGAGTTCGAAAGCGAGAGGGTCGGCATGTAACAGAGCATCGCCGCGAAGATGACCCAGAAGAACGTGACGGGATGATCGACCATCGGGATGCAGGCCAAGGCGACTCCGCCGAGGATGTGGAGCGCGCCGTAGAGACGTTCCGCATTGATCCAGCGGTCCGCGATGATGCCGGTGAGGGCGGGCATGAAGACGGAGGAGATGCCCAGCGTGGAGAAAATCGCGCCGAACTCCGCGCCGCCCCAGCCTTTGGTGGCGAACCAGTAGTTTCCGACGGTGATGAGCCATGCGCCCCAGATGAAGAACTGGAGGAAGCTCATCGCGATGAGCCGTTGCTTGATCCCGGGAGGTGCGTCCATGATAGGGCCGTCCCTCGCGGAAACCTTCATGGAATCGCCGGGGACGGGGCGCTAATGCACTTTCCGGGCCAAACCGGCTCGTGCGGGTGTTCAAAACGGGGCCGTGACGACGGTGGGGCACCATTTCTCTTGCCTCGCTCCGGGGCAGGCCCCACAAAAGGCCCCCGCCCGTTCCGGAGGCTGCGCACATACCTGTTGCCCGGTCGACGGCCGGGTTTCTCCAACCCTAACCGCGCCATGGAAAGCCTCTCATCACGCATTGCGAAAGTCTCGCCGTCCCTTACTCTCGCCGTCACCGCTCAAACCAAAGCATTGATCGCCAAGGGCGAAGAAGTCTATGCCCTCGCCGGTGGCGAGCCTGATGTCGACACCCCGGACTTCATCAAAGCCGCGGCGATCGCCGCCATTCAGGAAGGCAAAACCAAATACACCCCTGCCGGTGGTATCCCGGAGCTTCGCGAAGCGCTTTCGCAGAAGTTGCTGAAGGACAACAATCTCAAGTACGCCGCCAACGAAATCTGCGTCACCTCCGGCGCGAAGATGGCTTGCTACAACGCCATCCTCGCCGTGATCGAGGAAGGTGACGAAGTGATCATCCCGACTCCATACTGGGTTTCCTACCCTGAGATGGTCCGTCTGGCCGGTGGTGTTCCAGTGCTGGTCGAAACCAAGGAGTCGACCGGCTGGAAAATGACCGCCGAGCAGTTCGAGGAAGCGATGACCCCGGCCACCAAGATGGTCATCATCAACTCCCCGGGCAACCCGACGGGTGCCGTCTACACCGAGGAAGAACTCCGCGAGATCGGTGAAATCGCCCTCGGCGAAGACATCATCATCCTTTCCGACGAGATCTACGAAAAGCTCGTCTACGGCGAGGCCAAGCACGTTTCGATCGGCTCGCTCAGCGAAGAACTCCGCAACCTGACGATCACCGTGAACGGCTTCTCGAAAGCCTACTCGATGACCGGCTGGCGTCTGGGTTACACCGCCGCTCCGAAGCATCTCGCCGACGCGATCGACAAGATCCAGAACCACACGGTTTCGAACGCCTGCACCTTCGCCCAATACGGCGCGGTCGCAGCGCTCCAAGGCGACCAGAGCTTCATCGAGGACATGCGCGGTGAATACGACGTGCGCCGTCAGTTCGTCTTCAGCCGCCTCAAGGCGATCCCGAACATCCGCGTGGTCGAGCCACAAGGCGCGTTCTACTTCTTCGTCTACACCGGTGGTACCGGCCTGAAATCGCTCAACCTCTGCGACAAGCTCCTGTCCCGCTACAAAGTGGCGGCGATCCCGGGCATCGCGTTCGGTTACGACGAAGGCATCCGCATCAGCTACTGCACGACGCTGGACGTCCTCAACGAAGGACTGACCCGCTTCGAGCAGTTCTGCCGCGAGCATTGATCCGTTGTTTTTTCAAAAGCCGTCTCCGGATTTCCGGGGACGGCTTTTTTCGTATGGATGTGGCGGCGGTCTGTGACCGTCGCTGATCGGTTGGGAAAATCGGTCGAGCGGATCGGGCGCGGGGTGGTGGCGGCCGGAGACGGCGACGGTCGCAGACCGCCGCTACATTTTGTTAAGAAACGGCTCATCGAGGCGATTGGGGAGCCGGGAAAGTCGATCGTAGCGGCGAATCTTTGCCTGTTTGATGAGGAGGAGACGTTCGGACGGTCGGATTTTGCCGGGAAATGGTTCATAAATTGACTGTTAGTGACTTCCGATCGAGTGGAAGAGATTTGCGGGTCAGTGGACGAGCTTTGCGGGTCAGTGGAAGAGCTCTGCGGGTCGGTGGACGAGCTCTGCGGATCAGTGGACGAGCTCTGCGGATCAGTGGACTAGCTCTGCGGGTCGGTGGACGAAATGTCCGAGCGGGTGGACGATCGGAATTGGAACAGAGTAAGGAGAGGCGACACTCCTGTCGCCTGCGGTGGACGTCGAAGATAGAGGGACAGGAGTGTCCCTCCTCCTTACTGGAGAGTCATCGGCGTCCGGGAAGGTGGGGGCCGAGGGTCAGCGACGGTCATCGACCGCCGCTACATTTTGTTAAGAAACGGCTCATCGAGGGGATTGGAGAGCCGGGAAAGTCGATCGTAGCGGCGAATCTTTGCCTGTTTTATGGGAAGGAGACGTTCGGACGGTCGGATTTTGCCGGGAAATGGGTCATGATTTGACTGTTAGTGACTTCCGATCGAGTGGACGAGCTATCCGATCGAGTGGACGAGCTCTGCGGGTCAGCGGACGAGCTCTGCGGGTCAGTGGACGAGCTTTGCGGGTCAGTGGACGAGCTTTGCGGGTCAGTGGACGAGCTTTGCGGATGGGAGGAAGAGGGCTCCGATCGGGGGGAAT
>DATLIO010000429.1:0-2220 GCA_035539355.1 Luteolibacter sp. | reverse complement strand
CGACAAACGCCAGTCCCTGCGACGATTCGGAAGGGAAAATCAGGTCGGTGATGACCCGGGCGCCGTCGTCCGCGAAAACTTCGACCGAACAATCATCGGTGATGATGCGCAATTCCAGCATGCCTTGTTTCAATTCAAGCGGTGCCGCATGGCGTCCGGAGAAATCCCCGTGAAAGCCCGTGTTGCCCGATCGGCTGCGATCCACAAAAACTTCGGCCTTCGCCCTCGACCACCCGACGGCAGTGAATTCATTTTTCCCGGTGCGGAGTTGGATGCCTGCTTCAGCGGCGTTCCCCGGATCAATCCGGAGAAGCATGTCGAAGCGCTTGCCGTTGATTCCCTCGAGGACCTTGTTCGCTTCATCGACTGATCTGCCCGCGAGACGGGTAAGTTGGCCGCGCCAGCCATCGAGAGCCTCGATCGGACGTTGGATCAAAGCATGGTGATCTCCGGTTTGCCGGAGCGACAGCATTCTTGGCAGGGACATCGCACTCCGCCATGGCGTGGTCGGCGTATGGCCCGCGTATTTCAAATTGCTCATCCATCCGATCCATCGCGGCTTGCCGTCCGGCGCGTTGTTCCAAGTCACTCCAGCATACATGTCGCGTCCGAAATCGATCCAATTCGTGGGCTCGCCGGATCCCTCCGATTTCGGCGGAGGATCGGAGGTGAAACGTTCGCCGTCGAATTCACCGGTGAAGTATTGGGTTCCGGATCCACCGGCGATGGAATGATCGCCGACACTCACGCTGAGAACCCAGCGCTTCCGGTCGGTTCCTTCGATGGGAGCTTCGAAAAGATCCGGGCACTCCCAGACGCCTTTCACCGATCCGGAGGGACCGAAATCGCTGAGGTGATCCCACTTCTTCAGATCCGCGGATGAGTAGAAAGACACCTTTCTCTCCACAGGCAACGCCACCACCATGGTCCAGCGTTGTTTCCCTGCATGCCAGAACACCTTCGGATCGCGGAAGTCGGCTTTTCCGACATCAAGAACCGGATTGCCCTCGAACATCGTCCAACTGCGACCGTTGTCGACGCCGTAGGAAAGCCGCTGGTCCTGACGGCCTTCGCGATTGCCGGTGTAGATCGCGACCATCGGTGGATGGCCGTCCGTTCCGAATCCACTGGTGTTCGCATGATCGATCACGGCGCTTCCGGAGAACGCCATGATCCCGTCCTTTTCGGGGATGGCGATGGGCAGATATTCCCACGTGAGCAAGTCCCGGCTCACCGCATGGCCCCAGCTCATGTGTCCCCAGGTATCGCCGTGGGGATTGTACTGATGGAAAAGGTGCCATTCGCCTTCGTGATAAACGAGGCCGTTGGGATCGTTCAGCCAGTTCTTTTCCGCGGTGAAATGGAAAGCCGGGCGCATCGGCTCCTGCGCGGACAGCGGAAGGAGCGATGCGATGAAGGCGCAAAGGATGCGGGATTTCATGACGAGGCTTCCGATGGTCAGCGCTCGTTCCAGTAGATGATCACGTTCTTCGTCGCACGGCCGGAGGCGATGAGATCCGGTTTGCCGTCGCCGTTGAGATCGGCGGCCTTGATGTCCTCGCAGGCCATCGTGTTGTCGTCGACGAGCGAATGGGTTTTCCATGCGCCGTTTTCCGCGGCGTAAAGTTTGATGCCGACCTTCTTCGTATCCTTCGAAGGTTCGCGCCAACCGGCCGCGACCTGGTCGTAACCGAGTCCGAGGAAATCGCCCACCGCGAGCGCATGGCCCTGGCCGAGCGTGTCATCGAGGAGGATACGCTTTTCGGACCAGAGCTTGCCATCACCGTTCTCGGGATTGATGACGACTTCGTTGCCGTGCATCGGCTCGATGGTGGTGATGTAGCGTTTGCCATCAGGGCCCTTGCCCGTGCGGACTTCGCCGGAACCTTTTTCGGTCACACGGGTGGCGGCCCATTTGCCATCCTTCTGCTGGAGGAGATGCGTGCCTTCCTTGCAGGCGACGAGCAGGCTTTCCCCGGTGTCGGATTTTTCCCAGACGACCGGATCGAAGTTGTGGGCCATGTGGAAACCTTCGTGGAGAAGGAACGTCTGCCAGTCTTTTGAAGGATCGGTCTCAGGGCGATAGCCGAGGAACTTGATGCCGGGGCCTTCGCCCTTGACGTTGTCGCATCCGTGCAGCGGAAGGACGGCGAGGAAATTGACGCCGGGCTTTTCGAGGACCCAGTGCATTCGGTGCGTGGTCGGCTCGCGATGGAGTGC
>DATLIO010000428.1:0-3462 GCA_035539355.1 Luteolibacter sp. | reverse complement strand
GCACGTTACGCGGAAAAACGCCCGCTCATTTCCGCCTGCGGATGCAGACAACCGCCAGCCCGGCGAGCGACAGCATCGCAACCTGCGGCTCCGGAATCGCTTCGACCGAGAAATTGTCGAAGTAGTTCGAACCCACCGTTCCACCCTGCGTGCCCATCCGCAGGCCGACCTGCCCCGCTCCAAGTACGGGAGACGTCGTATCCGTGGTCGTGATCGTGTTTCCGATCTGCGTTCCGCCACCCTGCGTGAAAATCGAAGCTGCGAACTGCACCGTCCCGCCGACATCCTGGACATCGAGTCGCAGCGTGTAGAATGTGCCTACGGTGATGCTTCCCGCTGTGATCCCCGAAAACGCGGTCGTCGAGTTGAGAACCGTCCCTGAAGGCGCGCCGTTCGGATTCGAATCGGAATCGAACATCCGGAAATCCGCGCTATTTGCTCCCGTCAGGCGGAAGACCCCCAGGTAGCCGGAATTCTCCGCGGAATTCACCTTCACGAAGAAGCCCAGGCTGTTGCCGCCGGCCAGCAACGCCTCGGCGCTGAAATCCATCTGGATCCGGAAGTCGGAGAACGTGTTGTTGTTCACCGACGCCACTCCCGTGCCGCCGTTGCCACCGGTGCCGCCCGTGGCAGTCGTGTTGTAGATCGCCGACACCGCACCACCGGCCGCGCCGGATTTCTGCAACATGTTCAGCGTTCCATTGCGCGAAACCGCGGTGCCATACTCGCGGAAATTCGCGTCGTAATCGGCATCGGCGGAGAACGTGATGAGCGCGGCGCTCACCGCTTGGGGGAGAATCAGACCGAGCAGAAGGCCGGTGATGGCGGAACGGTTCGTTTTCATGGATCGAAGGATTTGTGCCCCCAGAGAGCGGGCGGTTTCTCCTGATTGGACAAAAATCGCCGTTTTGAAAAAATTTCGGGATTTCCGGAAAATCGTGTCCAATGACCCGTAACGATCCGCTCTTCCAACCTGATGGAGCCGGCCCATTCATCTCCTGAAACCACCAGCCGCGAAGCGGAGTTCACCGCTTTGCTGGTGCGGCATGAACACGCGCTCGCGAGCTACGTGTTCGGCCTCGTGCCCGCGACCGCCGATGCGGAGGACATCCTCCAGCTCTCGCGGCTCCAGATGTGGAAATTGTTCGATCGCTACGAAGCCGGGACCAACTTCCTCGCCTGGGCCCGGAAAATCGCGTTTTACCAGATGCTCAACTTCCGCCGGGCCGATCGTGCACGCTACCTCGCCGTCGATCCCGCGACCCTGGAATCGATCGCCGACGCGGTCGCGGATCTTTCCCCTCCCGAGGAATTCCACTGCTCCGCGCTGGAGATCTGCATGCGGAAGC
This sequence comes from Luteolibacter sp., assembly GCA_035539355.1. Taxonomy (GTDB): domain Bacteria; phylum Verrucomicrobiota; class Verrucomicrobiia; order Verrucomicrobiales; family Akkermansiaceae; genus Luteolibacter. Next base: position 2,113 of record DATLIO010000428.1, on the reverse strand, counting down.
TTCCGCTCGATCACCGCCGGCTGATCGTCCAGCGCTATTCCGAAGATGCGGACATCCCGTCGCTCGCCAAACGGATCGGAAGTACGGCAGGCGCCGTATATCGCGCCCTCAGCCGCATCCGCATCAACCTGCTCGCCTGCATGAAGGGCGAGGTATCCGCACCGGAGGCATGAAGGAGAAACCCGACCGCGTGACATGGGATCTCGCCATGAGCGTCGAACGCCTCCTCGAAGGCAGACTTTCCCCCGATGAAACGACGATCCTCCAGGATCGCATCCGCGAGGAACCGTCGACCCGCGAATACGTCGCCCGCTTGCTCAGGCTTCACGGGGAAATGAAAGCCTCGGTCCGCGATCGCACGCGTGATCTGAATCTCTCGTTTCCCGTCGCCGCCCCCGCCCCGGCACCGCGCCGCATCCATCCCGGTTGGTTGTTCGGCATCGCGATCGCCGCGGTTCTCGCCGCTTTCCTCATTCCTGCTGTGAGGAAGTGGATGAAGCCGGAAATTTCCGCGGTGCTCGTCCGCTCGAAATTCTGCCGCTGGGATGAAAGCAGCCAGCCGACCACCGAGGGCTCATCCATCACCGCAGGCCACTACTCCCTCGCGGAAGGCATGGCCAGTTTCCGTTTCAGCAATGGCACCGTCGTCGTCCTCGAAGGACCCTCGGTCCTTGAAATCATCGGCGCCGACCGTTGCCGGCTCCGCAAGGGATCGTTGATGGCGGAAACCCCCGCAGGTTCGGATTTCACCGTCGAAGTCCCGGGCATCGCGATCTCCGCGAACGATTCCCAATTCGGCGTCTCCGCCGACGGCAGCGGCAAGTATGTCGTCCAGGCCATCCGCAATCCCGTCAAAGCCACGACCTCGGATGGAACGACGACGACCGTGGTGGAAGGCGATCGTTTCACCGATGACGACGATCCCCGCAATCTCCCACCGCACCGATCCTCCGAATCCGCGAACCTCGCGCTTTCCCCTTCCGTTCTTTTCGATGATGGCTGGCATCGTGTCACCACCGCCTTCGGCCGAGGTGCGGACACGTTCATCCGATCGGCCCCATGGGAGGATCCGAAATCACCGAAACCCGATTTCGGCCATGGCCGCCACCCTTCGCTGATGGTGAAAAGCGCCGACGACGGATCGCAGACGAACCGACAAGCCTACCTCCGCTTCGATCTCGGACTCACCGGTTCCAAAGGACTCGAGAACGCGGAACTCACGCTCACGCTCGTTCCCAGCGCGCTCGGCTTCGGTTCGCTCGTTCCCGACGCGCATTTCCGGGTCTATGCGCTGACCAACGAACCGGAGGACAACTGGCAGGAAACCGGGATCACCTGGAAACACGCGCCCGGCCACGTTCCGGACAGCCCCGACGTCCATCAGCCTGATCCGGCACGGACCATTTCCGTCGGTGATTTCACCGTGCCGCAAGGCCAGACCACCGGCACGGTGACGATCTCAGGAAAGGCGCTCGTCGATTTCCTGAAAACCGACACAAACGGACTCGCGACGTTCATCATCTGCCGCGTCACCAGTGAAACCGCCCAGGGCGGACTCGTCCACGCGTTCGCTTCGAAGGAACATGAAACCGCGCAACCGCCGGTTCTGAAACTCAGGTTCACGGATCCCTGACCATTTTCCTTCTTCAGGATCGAAATACCACGTTCACTCGTCCGTATTGTCCTGAATCCATGAAACCCGCTTTCCTTTTACTGGCCCTCGCCGCTCCCGCTTCCGCCGGTTTCCGGCCGCAGACCATCGATGACAAGATCAGCATCGGCTACGGCCTCGCGGTCGCCGATGTCGATGGCGACGGAAAGCAGGACATCCTGCTCGTCGATACCGCGGAAACCGTCTGGTATCAGAATCCCACCTGGGAAAAACGGAAGCTCACCGGCAAACTCACACCGAAGGATCACGTCTGCGTCTGTGCGAAGGATCTCGACGGCGACAAGAAAGCGGAAATCGCCGTCGGCGCCGAATGGGCTCCGAACGACACCAAGGATTCCGGTGCCGTCTTCGCGTTGTTTCCTTCGGGAGACCGCAACCAACCGTGGACCCATAAGGCACTCCATCGCGAACCGACCACTCATCGGATGCACTGGGTCCTCG
>DATLIO010000427.1:0-6334 GCA_035539355.1 Luteolibacter sp. | reverse complement strand
TGACTTCCGGACAAGCCAAAAGGTGGGGCCCGGAAAGGAAAACGGCCGCCCTTGTGGGGCGGCCGATTGGAGAGATGTCAGGGGCAGTCATAGACAGCCCCTACATTTTTGAATGGATCAGCCGATGACTTCCGGCCACTCGGTGTGGAAGAATTCACCGCGTGGCTTGTCCGTGCGCTCGTAGGTGTGGGCGCCGAAGAAGTCGCGCTGGGCTTGCAGGAGGTTCGCAGGCAGCACGGCGCTACGATAGCTATCGTAGTAACCAAGCGAAGCCGAGAACGCGGGCACCGGGATGCCGGCGAGCGTGGCGGTGGCGATGACTTCACGCCAGGTCTGCTGGAACTCGTTGAGGAGGTTGGTGAAGAACGGGGCCAGCATGAGGTTGCTGAGCTCCGGGTTCTTGCGGTAGGCGTCCGTGATGTCGTTGAGGAAGCGGGCACGGATGATGCAACCACCGCGCCAGATGGCGGCGATCTTGCCGAGGTCGAGACCCCAGTTCTTTTCCTTGCCCATGGCGGTGATGAGGTCGAGGCCCTGTGCGTAGGAGATGATCTTCGAGGCGAAGAGCGCGTCGTGGACTTTCTTCACGAGCTTTTTCTTCTTCTCGTCGATCTCCGGCTTCGGTCCTTCGAGAACCTTGCTGGCTTCGACGCGCTTGTCCTTCATCGAGGAAAGGATGCGGGCCTCGACGGCGGCGTTGACGGTGGAGATCACGACGGCGTTCTCGACGGCGTTCATGATGGTCCATTTGCCGGTGCCTTTCTGGCCGGCGGTGTCGAGGATCTTCTCGACGAGCGGGCCTTTGGCTTCGGTGTCCTTCTGGCCGAAGATCTTCGAGGTGATCTGGATGAGGTAGGACTCGAGATCGCCTTCGTTCCACTCGGTGAAGACTTCCTCAAGCTCCTCGGCGTCGAAACCGGCGGCCTTGAAGATGTTGTAGGCTTCGCAGATGAGCTGCATGTCACCGTACTCGATGCCGTTGTGGATCATCTTGACGTAGTGACCGGCTCCGCCAGGTCCGATGTGGGTGACGCATGGCTCGCCTTCGGCGACTGCGGCGATCGATTCGAAGATCGGCTTCATGACTTCCCAGGTGGAAAGCGGGCCGCCTGGCATGATGGACGGGCCTTTGCGGGCGCCTTCCTCACCACCGGAAACGCCGGCGCCGATGAAGCGGAAGCCGAGATCGCCGAGCCATTTGTCGCGGCGCTCGGTGTCGGTGTAGAGGGAGTTTCCGCCGTCGATGACGATGTCACCTGGGGCGAGGAGAGGGATGAGGGATTCGATGACGGCATCGACGGGGCCACCGGCCTTGACCATGATCATGATCTTGCGCGGGGAAGCGAGGGAGTTGACGAAACCTTCAAGGGTGTGTTCGCCGACGAGTTTTTTGCCAGGGTGCTTGGAGACGAATTCGTCGGTGACGGAAGTGGTGCGGTTGTAAACCGAAACCTGGAACCCGCGGGATTCCACGTTAAGAACGAGATTCTGACCCATGACGGCCAGACCAATGAGTCCGAAGTCGCTGTTGCTCATAAAAAATGCCGTTTTGGTGGCGGGGGACGGTTTAGGGAACGAATCCGTTGCGTGCAACCCCTTGTTGCCAGAGGGGCATTCATTTCACACATTCCGGTCGTGAATCTTCCAAATGCGATCACTTTTTCCCGGTTGGTGATGACCGCGGCCTTTGTCGTGGCGGTTTCTTTCCGGTCGATGGAGGGCTACGGGACGGGGCTTGTTCTTTTCGTGATCGCGGCGATCAGCGACTTCGTGGACGGCTGGCTGGCGCGGAAAATGGGGCTGGTGACGCCGCTTGGAAAGCTGATGGACCCTTTGGCGGACAAGATCCTGGTGAGCGCGGCGTTCGTTTTCCTGACGGAGAAGACGTTGTGCCCGGTGTGGGTGACGGCGCTGATCATCGGCCGCGAATTCATGGTGACCGGACTGCGCCAGATCGCGGTCGAGGCCGGGGTGGTGATCGCCGCCGACCGGCTCGGGAAATGGAAAACCGCGTTCCAGCTCACGTTCTGCATCGCCGGTCTGGTGTGGCTGACTTTGAACCATTATTCCGGAGATGCCGCGGTCCCCGCATTTTTCAGGTGGCTGACGAGGCCATGGGCGCAAGGTGGCTGGGTGATGCCGATTTCACTCTGGATCGCGACGGCGCTGACGCTGATTTCCGGATGGAATTATCTCTGGAGCAGCCGGGATCTGCTGAAGGCGAAGTGATCAGAACGTGACGGTTTTGATGTAGGAATCGATCACTTCTCCGGGGCCGTCGATGTTCGAACTTGAGACGATGCGGTAGCTGCCGATCGGTTTGCCGGGAATCTGGTGGGAGAATGTGACCGTCGAGAGCTGGAAGGCGTCGGCACCGCCGCCGGGATTGTCGATGTAGAGGTGGATCGGCCGGCCGAGGATTTCGATGGTTTGCCACTTTTGTTGGTAGGGAACCATCGTCGCGGTCTTCCGTTTCTCGTCGTAGCCGATGTCCTGATAAGTTGGAGCCGTCGGGGCATCGCTGTTGATCGAACCGGGTACTCCGTAAATGGAGAGCGTTTCGAAGCCATTGCCGGACTTCGAATAGGAGAGATGATAGCTGCCGTCGGGAAGAACGGTGATCTTCGGTTTGCCCCAGCGTTTCTCCAATTTGGCCGAATGCAGCACGGGGATGGTGACTCCTTCCAACGAGCTTGTTTCGGCCGCCCGGTGAAACGGGACACGGTCGATTTCCTTGGTGTGCGGATTCTGGGTGGCGCACTGGGTGAGGAGCGGGGCGATCAGGAGGAGCAGGCGTTTCATGGAATCAGAAGGAAGCGGATGTCAGGTAGGTGCGGATTTCCTTCGAATCGTCGCCCTCATTCGAAGTGGCGACGATGCGGTAGCTCGCGGTGGGTTTTCCTGAAAGGGAGACGGGAAAGGTGACGGTCGAGACGGTGGATGGCGTATCGCCGCCGCCGGGTGTTTCGACGAAGGCATGGACTACGATTCCGGCGATGAAGTAGTTCCGCCATTTCTGCGGGCTACGGGTTTCGTAGTGGATGATGTCGGGAGGATTGGGGGCGTCGCTGTCGAGGGATCCCGGGATGGCGTAAATGTCGAGACCCTCGAAATGATCGCCGGGTTTGCGGTAGCTCAGGTGATATCCCCCTTCCGCGGTGACGGCGATTTCGGGTTTGCCCCAGCGCTTTTCAAGGGAAGGGGAGCGAAGGATGGGGATCGTCACGCCATCGAGGTTTTTGGCGGTCGGAGCGTGATGGAAGGGAGTGCGGTCGAGGCCGGAACCCGGTGTCGTTTGGGGTGCGCATTGCTGGAGCAGCGGAAGGAGAAGAAGCAGCGCGGCTTTTTTCATCATGCCGAACCTAACAGGTGAGTTCTTGTCACGGCCAGCGGGAAAAGCGAAGCTGCGGCGGATGAGGACGTTGATCCGTAACGCGCGCTTGGTTTCCCCTGGATGGCAGAGGGAAGGATCGTTGCTGATCGAGGACGGTGTCATTCTCGGTGAGGATAACGGGACAGCCGATGAAATCTTTGATGCGGAAGGCCGGATCGTGATGCCCGGCTTCATCGACATCCATTCGCACGGCGCCGACGGCGCGGATGTCTGCGACGCGACGATCGATTCGTTGCGGCACATCGCGCGGCGGAAACTCCAGGAGGGGGTGACGACATGGTTGCCGACCACGCTGACGCAGCCGGTGGAAAGGTTGGAGGAGATCGTTTCCCGCGTGGCGGAAATCATGACGGAACCGGACCTGTGCCGCATTCCGGGAATCCATCTCGAAGGTCCGTTCATCAACCCGGCGAAAGCCGGAGCGCAGAATCCCCGGTTCGCCCGGTTGCCGGATCTGCGGGAGATCGAGACGCTGCATCGGATCGCTCCGCTGAAAATCATCTCACTGGCTCCCGAGTTGCCCGGCGCCCTGGATCTGATCACCGGGGCATGCGTTTCGGGGATCGTCTGTTCGGCGGCGCACACGGCCGCGACGTCCGATGATGTCCAAAAGGCGAAGGAAGCGGGACTGACCCATCTCACCCATTTCGGAAATGCGATGACACCTCTGCATCATCGGGAGATCGGAGTGGTGGGCGCGGGATTGTATGATGACGATCTGATGATCGAGGTCATCTGCGACGGGGTTCATCTTTCCGAAGGGATGCTGAAGCTGGTTTTCAAATGCGTGCCGATCGGGCGGATCATGATGATCACGGACTCTGTCGCCGCATCATGGAGAAGCGACGGCGTGATGAAATTGGGCGGACTGGATGCCGAGATCAAAGGTGGCGTCGTCCGGTTGGGCACGGGTGAACTGGCGGGTTCCACGCTCCGTTTCAATGAAGGGCTGCGGATCGTTTCCGAAACGACGGGGCGCCCCCTTTCGGAAATCGTGGCGGCGACTTCGTGGAATCAGGCACGATCGCTCGGTCTGTCCGGGTTGGGGAAACTCGATCCCGGATTTTCAGCGGATCTCGTGATGATGGATGACGATTTCTCCGTCCACGGAGTGTGGGTGAGGGGGGAGCGGAAAGTCTGATCAATCGTCGTGCTTCGTGTTCTTGCGGAGCTGCTTTTCGAAGTCCATCGGCTTGCAGAGCACGTAGGGGATGTTCGCCACCCTGGCGCATTTCCGGCAGAAAAACTTCGGATCGCGGGTAAGCTGCAGGAGTTCCTCGGCGCGTTCGCGGATTTCGTGTTTCGACCAATCGCAGAGGGTTTCCGACATGCCTCCACCAGATTCGGCGAGGATGGGATGGAGTCAAGGAACAAGGGGCCGACAAGTTTGGTGCGCGCGATCCAGTCTCAATAAGGAAATAACTAATTGATAAGTAATCTCAACGGTTTTTGCCTTGCTGGGATGAAAATCCGTCCCATATTGAGACCAAATGGCGGCCTGATCCCACCGCAATTCAACTTCACAAAACGTCATGAAAACACAGACCAAAGCAGCCACCAAAAACGACGCGGTCGTCAAAGGCCTCACCACTCTTCTCGCTGATTCCTACGCTCTTCTCGGCCAGACCCACATCGCTCACTGGAACGTCGAGGGGCCGGCTTTCTTCTCCCTTCACACGGCTTTCCAGACTCAATACGAGGAGCTTTTCGAAGCTGTCGATGAAATCGCCGAACGCATCCGCGGACTGGGCGTTCTCGCTCCGGGCGGTCTGAAAACCCTCGCGGCCCTTTCGACCATCAGCGAACTCGCCGCCGAGCCGATGCCGGCGAAGGATTTCGTCGCCCACCTCATCGAAGGTCACGAAATCGTCGTCACCAACGGCACCTCCGCCCGCAAGGCCGCGGAAGATGCAGGCGACCTCGAAACGCAGGACCTTGTCATCAAGCGCATCCAAACCCACGAGAAAACCCTCTGGATGCTGCGCTCGTTCCTGAAAAACCTCTGATCCTTTCCGGATCCCATCATCCCGCTCCGGCCCCATACCGGATGCGGGATTTTTTTTGTTTCTGTGGGATTATGCTTGAATTGGGAAGGGGTGATTTAATTGCATTCAATCTCAACCCATGAAACCCAAGTCCCCCGTTTTCGCCTTCCTTCCGGCTTTCGTGCTTCTCGGAATTTCGTCGGTCCAGGCCCAATGGTCGGGTCTCGGCGTGGGAGCCGCCACGGGGAACGATCTCGCTTCATCCGCGAACTGGACGGGCGGCACCATCAACGGGGACCTTTCGACCATCAACACGATAGGAACCCACAATCTGGTTCTCTCAGGAAACATCAGTGTCGCGTCGCTGAACTTCGACAACGCCGCCAGTACCAACACCGTGGCACTCACTTCGGGAGGCAATGGCACGGGTTATACGTCGGCGGGAACCACGGTGACCATCTCAGCGCCGACAGGTACCCCGCCGACGGGCACCGCAACCACCGCCACAGCGACCGAAAACATCACGAGTGGAGCGATCACGTCGATCACCATCAACAGTCACGGGACCGGTTACTACGGGACGACGTTGCCCGACTTCATCCTCACCGGCGACGGGACCGGTGCGGTCAAGGGATTGAGTGGTGCTCTCCCCACCGGTGCGACGATCATCACGGTCAACAGCGATACCGTTGGAGTGACCCGGACGATTTCGGTGGGTGGGAACATCACCATTCAGGACCGGTCGGATTCCACGCTGACATTTGGTGCGGACACGGTGCTGGATCTCACCGCGAACAGCGGGTTCGTGCAGGGCGGAGGTGGCGTATTCAACGATTCGACCAATGTTTTCGTCGAGGGAGACATCACTTCGGCGGGGAGTTTCACTTTCGGGAAAAGCTCGACCGGCACCGTCACCAACAACGGCGATGTCACCTTCAACGCCCTCTACAGCAAC
>DATLIO010000426.1:0-2638 GCA_035539355.1 Luteolibacter sp. | reverse complement strand
CGGCTGGTCCGGCCGGGCTTTCGCGAGCGCCTGTTTCAAATCCCACAACTCGTCGCCTTCGACGAAAAACGGAGAAGCTTCCGGAGGTTTCGCGATCTTCCGGCAATCGGGATTCTCAACTCCGTTAGGAACCATCTGTTCCAACATGATCGGGAAACCCATCACTTCCGCGGAGATACGACCGATCGCCAGAAAGCAAATCAGCAGCGTACGGACGAAATCCATCCTTCACTACATGGCGGCGCGAAAATCCGTTCACAAGTCCAATCTCGCCGTAGGGCTGAGATCGCATTCGCCTTCCCCCTGACATCCGCTACAACCGCCCCGCGTGTCCTGGCTTTACCTCAGCATCCTCTCCGCGCTGCTTCTCGGCGTCTACGATCTCTTCAAGAAGCTCGCCGTCCACAACAACGCCGTTCTTCCCGTCCTTTTCCTCAGCATCTGCGCCGGTGCGGCGGTCTGGCTGCCGTTCATGATCTGGTCCGGCGTTTCACCGGAAACACTGCCGCATCCATTCCTCCGCGTCGACCCCCTCACCGGTCGTGAGCACCTGCTGATCCTTGCGAAAGCCGTGGTCGTGGTTGCTTCCTGGATCTGCGGGTTCAACGGGATCAAACACCTTCCCATGTCGGTCGCCGGGCCCATCCGTGCGAGCGCCCCGCTCTGGACCGTCCTTTTCGCCGTGCTGGTTTTCCACGAATCCCCGAACGTCCGCCAGTGGTCCGGCGTCGCACTGATCCTCGTTTCGTTCTTCGCCTTCTCCCTCGTCGGGAAAAAAGAAGGCATCCATTTCCACCGCGACCGCGGGGTGTGGTGGATGGTCGGCGCGATGCTGCTCGGAGCGGCTTCCGCGCTCTACGACAAATTCCTGCTCCAAAACGCCGGACTTTCGCCATCCACCGTCCAGGCGTGGTTCAGCACGGACATGGCGATCGTCCTGCTCCCCGCCGTCCTCTTCCGGCATTTCACGAAAAGCGGCCCGCCGTTCCACTGGCATTGGGCGATCCCGGCGATCGGCCTCACCCTGCTCGCGGCGGACATCCTTTACTTCACGGCGGTCGCCCAACCCGGCGCGCTCATCTCCGTGATCTCGCCCGTCCGTCGCAGCGCGGTCATCATTTCCCTGCTCATCGGCGTCATCGGATTCCGGGAACGCCACTTCCGGGCGAAGGCCGTTTGCGTGCTCGGAATCATCGCCGGTGTCCTGCTTCTTTCCTAAGGCCCTGACGATCCGCATTTTTCCGGGAAATTTCGCCACGCATCCGTGCTTGCATCCTCCGGTGGTTTCCCCATTTTCGCGGCCCCTATGAGTCGTTTAGTCGGAAAAGTCCTCGTCGCCCAAGGCGGCGGCCCCACCCCGGTCATCAACCAGAGCGTCGTCGGCGTCGCCCTCGAAGCCCGCAAGTTCACCCAGGTCACCTCCATCTACGGAGCCGTCCACGGCGTGCGCGGCATCATCGACGAAAACTTCGTCGACCTCACCCGCGAGACCACCCACAACCTCGAGCAGGTCGCCGGCACCCCATCTTCCGGTCTTCTTTCCACCCGCGACAAACCGGATGAGGAATACTGCCAGCGCATGTTCAAGGTCATGCAGGCCCACGACATCCGCTACTTCTTCTACGTCGGCGGAAACGATTCGTCGGACACCGTCCGCATCGTCAACGAGCAGGCCAAGGAAGCCAACTACGAGCTCCGCGCCATCCACATCCCGAAGACGATCGACAACGATCTCGAGGAAAACGACCACTGCCCGGGCTTCGGCTCCGCCGCCAAGTTCGTCACGCAGGCCTTCCAGGGAGTGAACCTCGACAACCGCGCTCTCCGCGGCGTCTACATCGGAGTCGTCATGGGCCGCCACGCCGGCTTCCTCACCGCTTCCTCCGCCCTCGCCCGCAAGTATGTCGATGACGGTCCGCACCTCATCTACCTCCCTGAGCGCGCCTTCGACACCGACAAGTTCCTTGCCGACGTCGACCGCGTCTACAAGCAGCACGGCCTCGTCACCATCGCCGTTTCCGAAGGCATCTCCGACGCTTCCGGCACCGCGATGATCACCAAGCTCCTCGGCAAGGAAGAGCGCGACTCGCACGGCAACATCCAGCTTTCCGGCACCGGCGCCCTCGGCGACCTGCTCGCGAACACCATCCGCGACGGTCTCGGCATCAAGCGCGTCCGTTCCGATACCTTCGGCTACCTCCAGCGTTCCTTCTCCGGCGTCGTCTCCGATCGCGATGCCCGTGAAGCCCGCGAAGTCGGTGAGAAAGCCGTCCAGTTCGCCATGTGGGACAACGTCGACGGTTCCGTCGCCATCAAGCGCCCGGTCCTCGACTACAGCGTCGACTACGAACTCGTCGACATCGCCAAGGTCGCCGGAAAAACCAAGCACATGCCTGACGAATTCATCAACGCGGAAGGCAACGGCGTCACCCAGGCGTTCCACGCCTACTGCCGCCCGCTCCTCGGCAACAACGTCCCCGAGCCGCATCGCCTGCGCGCCCCATCGGTGCCGAAGATCCTCCACAAGTAAGGATCACGATCCATCAACCTAGAAGGCCGGTCGCAAGACCGGCCTTTTTCGTTTCAAGGAACGGCAATTCTCAGAATTGCCCGTCATCGATTGAGCGTTGGGCAATTC
>DATLIO010000425.1:0-5767 GCA_035539355.1 Luteolibacter sp. | reverse complement strand
GCGTGACCGTCGATGAGTCGTTTGTTCTCCACGTACCGGAAAATCTCGATCTCGCCGCGACCGCACCGCTGCTCTGCGCCGGCATCACGACCTATTCGCCGATCAAGCGCTGGGGCATCAAGCCGGGCGACAAGGTCGGCGTCGTCGGTCTCGGCGGCCTCGGCCACATGGCGCTCAAATTCGCCCATGCCTTCGGCGCGAAAGTCGTTCTCTTCACCACCTCCCCCGGCAAAGCCGACGACGCGAAACGTCTCGGAGCCGATCAGGTCGTGATTTCCAGGAACGCCGATGAAATGGCCGCCCATGTCGGCAGCTTCGATTTCATCATCGACTGCGTTTCGGCCGATCACGACATCAACATCTACCTCAACCTCCTGAAACTCGACGGCACGCTCACGCTCGTCGGCGCTCCGGAGAAGCCGCTGCCCGTTTCCTCGTTCAACCTGATCTTCGGCCGGAAAATCCTCACCGGATCACTCATCGGCGGCATCAAGGAAACCCAGGAGATGCTCGAATTCTGCGGCAAGCACGGCATCACCTCCGACGTCGAGATGATCGACATCGGCTACCTCAACGAAGCCTACGAACGTCTGCTCAAGAGCGACGTGAAATACCGCTTCGTCATCGACATGAAGTCGTTGAAGTGACGCCCCTTGCGGCCCTTCCGCTTTCCTGATAGATGCCCGGTTTGATGAAAATCATTCCGGGCATTCTTGTTCTTGTCGCTGGCATTGGGATCGGCTGGCTCGCGGCCCGGGCTCCCGGCGTTGCTCCTGCCTCCGCCAAAGAAGAATCCACTTCCAAACGCGAACGGCCGAAACCCTCCCGGCTTTCAAGCGCTCCCCGGCCACCTTCTTTCAAAAACGGCTCGATCCAGCAACGCTCCGACGCCATCCGCCGCTGGACCGCTGACATGACTCCTTCCAATTGGCGGCAATATCTCGAATTCGCGACCTCGGAGGAAGCGGCCGAGCACGAATTCCTCATCAATCCTTCGATTGAATCGATCGAGTTCCTCCAAAAGCTGGGAGAAAACGGCGGTGCCGAAGCCTTCATGACGATGCGGAAGGAAAAACTGCTTCCCGAAGCCGCAGGTGAAGTCATGGAAGGTTGGGTGAAAAACTCGCCCGAAGAAGCCTTCACCTATTTCAAGACCAACAAATTGGACAAAGGCTACCCCACCATGTTTTCGAAAGTGGCCGCCGCCATGTTTGAGACCGATCCCGAAAAGGCCCTCGAAGGCATGCAGGAAATCACCGGTCCGTTCGCCCGGGAAGTGGTCCGCAGAAAAGGATTCGCCGAAGCCGACGCGTTTTTCAAGGCGCGCTGGACCACTCCGTCGAAAGGACCGGATCACGATTCCAACCTCGCCAACCTGGCAATCGATTGGGAGATGCGCGGGCTTAAGAACCATCTTTATCTTCATCCCGGACTGGATGGCGGCATTGTTCCCACCGAGCAGGAAAAGGAGTTCGAAACCTCGCGCCGCAAAGCCTTGCTCGAAATGGATCTCAACCCGGTCGTCCGGGAAGCGCTGGAAAAGCTGAAAACGGATTCTTAACGACAGGCACCGAAAAGCCACCTCATGCCCGGCGGCGACGGCCGATGCCTATCGCGGCGGCCATGGCTCCGAGCATGACTGCGGAGGGCTCGGGAACATTGAGGAATACCTCCGACCAGGTCGTGGCGCCGTGGATTTCGTCGATGAGGAAATTCGGATCCGTCACAGGGCCGGTATCCGCGGTCAAGCGCACGTCCGTGATCGCTGTTCCGATGGTGAAACCGGTCAGCGCGACGTTGCTGAGCACCAACTGTCCGGCGTTGGCCGACTGGTTGGTGAAATCCGTGGGATTCAGATAGATGTCCACCAGGTTCGCGCCGTGGACATACGCCACCAGCATGTAGGTCGTCGCGGCCGTATAACTGGAGGAGGAGGTGGTGATCAACGTTCCACCATTGCCGTAGACGGCTACTTTTCCCGCGCTGTCGAAGCCAAAGGAAAAAATCGATGAGATGCCGACCTGGGCGATGCCGACCTGCCCGCGCACTCCGGCATCGAAATTCATCAACGCGCTGAAGTAGAGTTGTGTCGCTCCCACCCCCAAGCCTGTCGTGACGGCGCGGTTGTAGTTTTTGGTTTGAGCGGAAGCGCTCGATCCCGACCGGAAAATATCGACCGAACCGGCGGCGGTGGTCAGTCCCGTGTAATTCAATCCCGTCGAGCTGATCCTCCCATGGACCGCTGAGGAAACGCCGTCGCCGGTCCTCCATCCGGCCGTCGAAAAACCGAGCGCCGTCGGCGCCTGACCATTTCCGGTGTCAGCGATCGAACGGACCAGCGAGCTGTTATCCAGTCCATTCGTCGATGCAGGCGACGAAACATACTGCCCTGCCGCCGGTGTGGCACCGCCAGCGGCGAAGCCGTCGTAGAAGAGAATCGCGGCGTCCGCGGCTCCTGCCATCAAGGACGCCAAACCAATGATTGCTGAAACAGTGCGGAAAGCGGAGGGGTTTTTCGGAATCATCGCGGCCGGATCATAGGAATCGCCGGCGGCATTCCTATTGTCCATCGGGACAGTACGGGCTCGGCTATAAGTTGCATGCAAAAATAGCTGGCCGGCAACCGTAGTTTGTTTAGAACTACCAACGATGGCTTCCCAATCCCTTTCCTCCACTCCCAGCAAACGAGGCGCCTACCTCGCCCTCGCCGCGGCTTTCTTCGGCTGGCTCTTCGATGGTTTCGAAATCGGGCTGTTCCCCGTGGTCGCCCGCCCGGCGCTCCGCGACATGCTCGGAGCCGGACACGAAGGCGAAGTCGGCCAATGGATGGGAATCATCACCGCCGCGTTCCTCGTCGGCGCGGCTCTGGGCGGAGCGGCTTTCGGCTGGCTCGGCGACCGGATCGGCCGGGTCCGCGCGATGTCGTTCAGCATCCTGTGCTACTCGCTTTTCAGCGGAGCGGGCTATTTCGCCCAAAGCCCGGAGCACCTCGCGATCTTCCGCTTCATCGCAGCACTCGGCATGGGCGGAGAATGGGCGCTCGGCGTCGCCCTCGTCATGGAAGTCTGGCCGGAGAAACACCGTCCCTGGCTCGCCGGTGCCATCGGAGCCGCCGCCAACCTCGGCATGGTCATCGTCGGCCTGATCGCATTGAAGGTGAAAGTCACCGAAGATTCCTGGCGCTGGATGTTCCTCGTCGGAGCTTCCCCCGCGCTGCTCACGTTCCTGATCCGCCTGTTCGTTCCCGAGTCCGAAAAATGGCAGCATGCCAAGGAGGCTTCCCGCACGGACGCATCGCCGCTCCGGCAGGTTCTACGGGGACCTCTGCTGAAACGCACGCTCATCGGCATCGTCATTTCCTCCGTCGCGCTCATCGGCACGTGGGCATCGGTCCAGTGGATCCCGCTGTGGGCGGATGTCATGTCGAAAGGCGATCCCACCGCGAAAGCGAACGCCCACATGGTCTCGTCGTTCGGAGCCGTCGCCGGCAGTTTGCTCGCGCCGATGCTTCTCGGCCGCTTCAGCCGCCGCTGGGGATATTTCACGCTCTGCGCGCTTTCGCTGCTGATCTGCGGCTATCTTTTCCGCACGCAGTCGGCATACACCGGCCACTTCATCTTCGTCGTCCTCCTGACCGGCACCGCGACCGCGGCGTTCTACGGATTTTTCCCGCTCTACCTGCCGGAGCTTTTCCCGACCGCCATCCGTGCGACCGGCCAAGGCCTCTGCTACAACGCCGGCCGCCTCATCGCCGCCGTCGGTGCGATCACCAGCGGCGAACTCGTGAAACACTACGGCGGCTACGCCGAAATGGGCGCCGTCATCACGCTTGTCTACCTCGTCGGCATGGTCGCCATCTGGTTCTCACCGGAAACGAAGGGCAAACCGCTGCCGGAGTGAAATGTAGCGGCGGTCTATGACCGTCGCAGGTTTATCACCGGTGGTCAGCGACGGTCATGGACCGCCGCTACATTTTTCAATGCTTCACCTTCGGCCCGCCCGTCATCCGGTCGACGTAGGCAAGGATCAACGCCGAGAGCACGAAGGTCAGGTGGATGCCCACCTGCGCGATGATCACACTGTTCGTCATCTTCTCCGCATTGATGAAGGTTTTCAGCAGGTGCACGGAGGAAATGCCGATGAGAGCCATCGCCAGCTTCACTTTCAGGACACCTGCATTGACGTGCGAAAGCCACTCCGGCTGGTCGGGATGCGACTGGAGATTCAGGCGTGAAACGAAGGTCTCATAGCCACCGACGATCACCATGATCAGCAGGTTGGCGATCATCACCACGTCGATCAGGCCCAGCACCGTGAGCATGATTTCCGTCTCGGTGATCTTCGCCGCCTTTCCCAGCAGATGCCAGAGCTCGACCAAGAAATGGTAGACGTAGACGCACTGGGCGACGATCAGCCCGAAATACAACGGTGCCTGCAGCCAGCGGCTGAAGAAAATCAGGTTCCCCATCGTGCGATGGAAAGCGGGCTGGCTTGGTGAAATGGCGGATTCCGGGGAACTCATCGGCGGGAAATACGCGGGAGTGTCCGTGACTCCCGCTCCCACCGGCAATTGGAATTTCCTGCCGAAGATTCCACCCGGTTTCAAAGCCGGCGGCGGCGAAGCAGCGCGAGCAGTCCCAGCGCCCCCAAAGCGACCGATCCGGGCTCTGGAATCGCCTCAACCGTCACCGCGGAAATTCCGACGTGCGAGGTGCCGATCCCAGCATCGTTCCTGGAGAGGACGTAGTTCATCGTCAGGATGTCATTCACGTTGTTCGGCTGGAAAAGGAAGGTGAACAACGTCGGTGCCTTGTCCCCGTCACCGCCGCTGGCCCCGTAGGTCTGGCTCAAAAGCGTCACATCGGTGAAACCCGGAGCCGAAGCGGTCATGGTTCCCTGTCCGTCCAGACCAGACGCCCAGACACTGATCTTATAAAGCTGGTTCGGATCTCCCGTGACGGCCACCCCCACCCCGTTTGCCGTGGAGTCGAGATCCGAAGAAAAAACCATCCTGACGTTCGTGATGCTGCCCGAAGCCGGAGCGGTGGCCGCATTCGAATACGTCAGATCCAACGTCTGCCCGTTGCCACCACGGATCGTCGAAGCCCCTGTTCCACCCACCCGGTAGGCATTGCTGATGAACCCGGCCGTCGTTGAACTTCCGGGTCCGCCGCTCATCCGGTTCGACGGAATGATCGAATTGGCCGCCGTCACACCACCCGACGTGTAATGCCAGACCGCCCAGTTCGTGGTGCCCGTGGCAGTCAGATCGATCGTCGAAGTCAGACCCGTCGTGGTCACCGTGCCGCTCAGCGTGGCCGCGCCCGCGGAAGAAATGAGGAAGCCGGCAATGATGCCGGTCAAGGGCAGGAGGGGTTTCATTAATTTGTCAGAACGGAGCAAAATCCACGGCCGTTCAAGTCGATTCACATCACTAACACCAATGGGTGATGCACCGGTTCGCATCGGAAACCGCAATAAAGCATTGCCCGAGTGAGCAAAAAAAACCATGCATGCCGCCTTTCCCAAACCAATGAACACCTCGCTCCTCGACCAATACACCATGCCGAACTACCGCCGCTACGAGTTCGCGCCGGTGCGAGGCGAGGGTTCGTATCTCTGGGACGGATCCGGGAAAAAGCATCTCGATTTCGCCGGCGGCGTCGCCGTCTGCCCGCTCGGCCACTGCCATCCGGCCGTGGTGAAAGCCATGCAGGAACAAGCCGCGACACTCGTCCACGTTTCGAACTGGTACCAGATCCCGCAA
>DATLIO010000424.1:0-3555 GCA_035539355.1 Luteolibacter sp. | reverse complement strand
TAGGAATTGCGGTAGTTGAAACCAATGATTTCAGCGTTGGTCGCGTCCGGGTTCATGCGGACGGTGAAGCCGCCGACGTAGACGAATCCGTCGTCCGATTTCTGGCCGGCGATCGCCTTGGAATCGACCGCTTCCTTGCCGAAGCGACGGTCTTCATAAGGGCTGCCGATGCGGAAGGTTTTGCCGGAAGCGTCGGTGAACTGGGCGCACATGTTGCCCTGGTTGAAATACCATTTCCCGTCCGGACCGCCGGTGAGCGAGTGCAGCGAGTGGTCGTGGTTGTAGCCGTTGAAACCGGTGAGGATCACCTCGCGCTTGTCGCCTTTGTCCGCTTCGAATTTTCCGTTGCGGTCGAGGTCGGTGAGTTTGATGAGGTTCGGCGGCTGCGAAACGATGACCACGTTGTCGAACACGGCGATGCCGAGCGGACAGGTCAGTTCGGGATCCTGATAGAAAACGGTGCTCTTGTCCGCTTTGCCATCCTTGTCCGTGTCCTCGAGGAACACGACGCGGTCGCCTTCCGGGCGGCGGTTGGCGACGTGGCGGTAGTTCACGCCTTCGGTGATCCAGATGCGGCCGAGATGGTCGATGTCCATGTTCGCCGGGTTGTGGAACATCGGCGAAGTCGCCCAAGCGGTGATTTCGTAGTCTTTCTCGGAACAGACGAACGCTTCAAGCTGGGTGATGGGAGGTTCGGTGGAAGGAGTCCACGCGTGCGCGGAGGGCACGGCGGCGACGAAGGCGAGCCAATGGCGGTATTTCATGGATTTAAGTGCGGGATCTAGCGGTGCGGTGGGGAAAAGACTGCTCAGGAAAACGGAAACCGGTCAACGGACCTTTCCCGGCCCCGGACGGGCAGTTTGTAACCGCCCGGCACCCTTTGATTTTGTCACCAGCGCCGGATGTAGCACACGAATCCGGAAAATTTCCGGCCGACCGCTATTTCACCGGTTCCTTCCAGCTGCTGCGCCACTGGGTCGCCGTCGCTTTGACCTGCGGATTGGAAATCTGGTTGATCGCCCACCACGAGGTTTCGGAATCGTTCCGCCGCCAGACGCTGTGCTGGGAATACTCCGCCAGCGCGCGGTCTTTCGCCCAACTGGACGGCAGCGATTCCAGCCAGCCGCGCGCCGCTTTCGGGTCCGCCATCAGGTAGGGCTCGACGGCGCGGTGGACGACCTTCGCGGCATCCTCGGACTGGGGAAGGTTCATCGCCCAATTGGCGAGCGCGACCTGCTTTTCCGGCTCCTTCGCATATTCGCGGAGCTTGCTGGTGATCGCCTGGTAGGATTTGGCGTATTCCCCGGCCTCCAGGATCATCTCCACGATCTTCGGCGTGTTCTCACCCACCGGGGAATGGATGTTGATCGAACGCAGCATCCGGCCACGGTCCGCTTCGGGAAGCTGTGAAAGCTCGGCCTGGATCGTGGCGAGATCGGAGGTGCCGAGCGCCTTGCCGTATTCGTGGATGAGGATCGTCCGCTGTGCTTCCGAGGTGGCGCCCAGGAATTTGGACCGCAGCTCCTCGGTCGTGCCCCTTGCGCCGAGCTGGGTGACCGCATCGCGGATGAAATTGAGGTATTGTTCGTTCTGCGGGAGTTCCGCGAGTTTGTCGTAGAATTGCCCGATCTTCGACGGGTCCTGTTTGATCGACTCCAGGATCTTCGCAAAGATGCCGGTCCGCGTGTGATAGGGAATCTGCGAGAAGGAATTGACGACGAGCAGCGGGTTCTCTTTCACGACCGCTTCCGCCCAGATGCCCTTCGCGATGGCGGCACCGAGGCCGAATTTGCCGGATGTGATGAGATCCCAGGAATCGGTCGGGCGTTTCGCGAACTGCTCGCTGAAAACACCGAGCAACTGCCGGATGCCGCCCATCCCCCCTTCACTGTCCCAGGACGTGTCGAAGGCCGCCTCAAGGGCACCTTCGAGATCCACTTCCGCCCATTGGCGCAACAACATCATCTGGAGTTGGTGGCGCTCGGCGGTTCCGAGCGATTGGTCGGCGATCGCATCCCAGGCCTTGCGGAAATCGCGGGCGCTGAGCTTCGAGAGAAGCGTGGCTCGATTTCTGGCCTCCTTGATCATCGCACGGGCTTCCGGCGGAAGCTTCGGATCAATGCCGGCTTCGGATTTCGGATCGGAACGCGCCGGTTTGTCGGCGTTCTTTCCGGGAACGCTCAAGGCGAACACGGCCGAAAGCAGCACGCCCAGCACAAGCGCCGCACCATGGGTGATTGTCGAAAAAGGAGCCTTCATCTTTTGACGGGTGGCGGTGCGACGATGCGGGCCCTGAGCGCGGGATCACGCACGAGCGCGTCGACTTCGGCTTTCAGGGCCGTATCGGAGCCGCTTGCGATCGAACGCAGGATCCCGACGGCCGCCATTTCACGGTCGATGCCTTCGGGCATGTCCTTCACCCACGTCACGTAATCCCGGCTGTAGGCGGAAAGATGGCCGGAGCTGTGGGACACCCAGGATTCAAGCCGCGCCTGATAGTGCACCGGATCTTCGTGCGGGATGTTCTGGAGGTAGTCGTAGAACTTCTGCGGATCGACGCCATGGAACATCCACTGCGTCGGCTTGAGCGCGAGCGTCCACTTGTCCGGCTCCGGCGTGTGGGCGAGCGCTTCAAGCGCCGCCGTTCCGTTTTCCTCGGCGAGCTCCTTGAACACCTGCAGGCGGATCGCATCCGGCGAACCCGCGGCCAACGCCGGCAGATCCGCGACGACCGCTTCGTAGACTTCCTCGAAAGTGACCTTGCCGCTGCGGAAAGCGAAGCGCCAGTCGCGGGAAGCGTCGTCGAGAGCGTTCGAGACATCCCGGCTGCCGAGTTCCAGGGCGAGCTGTTCCTTGTCCTTGTTCGGCTCCCCTTTCGCGACGATCTCCAGACGCTGTTCAAGCGGAACATGCGGGTTGCTCCTCATCATCTGCTGGAAATCCTGGGAACCGGTGATGCTCTCCTTGAAAGCCGGATCGAGATTTTCCGACGCGAGCTGTTTCATCAGCCAATCGGTGCCTTCCTTGCCTCGCGCTCTGGCGAGCCGCACCGCCATCAGGGGCGATTGGTTCTCGATCGCATAGTTGAACAACTCGTCCGCCTTCTCGAACGGCCACGAGTAGGAAAGCTGGTTCTGCATCGAGTTCCACTGGCCGGGCGTGAAGGTCTGCTTGAGCTTCTCCAACTGCTGGAGATCCCCCGAAGATCCAACGAACATCGCCAGCATGGTCCGGATGTTTCCACCCAATGGAGGATCGCTGTCCTTCAACCAGCCGATCGCTTTGTCGATTCCCGCTTCGGACATCACCGCGAAAATCGGACTGCCTGTATCCACGTATCCCGGTTGATTCGACAGATGGCGCAATGCCGCCGCGGGATCCGCACGGAGCCAGTGCACCACCCTCTCGTTCAGATAACGGAGTTCTTCCAGCTCCTCGGAGGAAAGCGAAGCGATGTTCCCTCTCCGCTGGCGTTCGCTTTTTTCCAGCAGGGCGACCGCAGCCGCGGCGACATCGTCCGCCGGCGCGAGCTTGTCAGCGGACTCGAGGATGTGC
>DATLIO010000423.1:0-2665 GCA_035539355.1 Luteolibacter sp. | reverse complement strand
CTCATGCGCCGATCCTCTCCGTTCAGGCCCCGCTCCGCAATGCGCAATCCACCGCCGCTTTCACCGCTTCGCAGGTGCACGGGCTCGGCAGGTGGAAATCCTTTCCGTAGCCGAACGCCCGCACCGCATCGCGGATCGCCTCCCGGACGGAAATCGCGAGCATGAACGGTGGTTCGCCGACCGCCTTGCTGCCGTGGATCGTTCCGGGCTGGCTGGCCTGGCTCAGCAGATTCACCCGGAAATCCACCGGCGCGTCACTGAAAGCCGGAATGGCATAGGTGCTCGCGCTGTGGCTCAGTAACGTGCCCTCGTCATTCCATTTCAACTCTTCCCGCGTCAGCCAACCCATGCCCTGCACGAACGCTCCCTCGATCTGCCCGCGGTCCACGTTGCCGTTCAGGGAATCACCGACATCATGGAGAATATCCGTCCGCAGCACCTTGCTCATGCCGGTGTAGCCGTCGATCTCCACCTCGGTCACCGCCGCACCCCACGCATAGTAGAAAAACGGCCGGCCCTTCCCGACGTTCCAATCCCATTCGAGTTCGGGGGTTTTGTAGAATCCGGCTGCGGAGAGCTGGATTCGTTTCAAGTATGCGATCTTCGCCAGCTCGGCAAAATCCATCGAACCTTCGCGCCCGATCACACGGCCCGCGGCGAAAACAATATCACCGGGGTCGCCGCCCAGCGATTCCGCCGCGACTTCCGCAAGGCGTTCCCGCAATTGGCGGCAGGCATCGGCAACCGCCATGCCATTCAGATCCGAACCCGAACTCGCCGCCGTCGCGGAGGTGTTCGGCACTTTATCAGTGCGGGTGTGCATCAGGCGGATGGCCTCACGCGGCAATCCAAGTTCGCGCATCGCGACCCCGAGGATCTTGGTATGAAGCCCCTGTCCCATTTCGGTGCCACCGTGGTTCACCTGCACGGACCCGTCCTGATAGATCAGAACCAACGCGCCGGCCTGGTTGTAGGCTTTCAAGGTGAAGCTGATCCCGAATTTCACGGGCGTGATCGCGATCCCCCGCTTCACCATCCCGGCCGAAGCATTGGAATCATCAATCCGCTTCCTCCGCGCCACGAACTCCGATGACTCCAGTAGTTCGCCCCAGATCCGCTTGATCCTCACGTCACGGACCTCCGCACCGTAATGCGTCATATTTTCCTCGCCACTGTCGCCATAGAAATTCCCACGCCTCACCTCTTCCGGAGAAAGACCGAGACGCAGCGCGATCCGTCCCATGATTTCCTCGATCATCACCATGCCCTGCGGCCCGCCGAAACCTCGGAAAGCCGTGTGCGAAACCGTGTTGGTTTTCGCCACCACACCCGAAAACCGGACGTCGGGGATGTAGTAAGAGTTGTCCAGATGGAACAACGCCCGGTCCGTCACCGGCTGGGAAAGATCAAGCGCCCATCCACCATCCGACGTCACATCGACCTTCGCCGCGAGGAGCTTTCCGCGGTCGTCATATCCCACACGATACTTCGCGTGGAAAGGATGGCGTTTCCCGGTGAACATCATGTCGATGTCACGATCCAACTGGACCCTTACCGGTTTCCCCGTGATCTTCGCCCCCAGTGCGCACAACGCCGCCCAACAGTTGCTTTGGGTTTCCTTTCCGCCGAATCCACCGCCCATCCGCGGCGATTCCACGACCACGGAATGTTTGCTCAAACCCATCACCTCCGCGACGATCGTCTGCACTTCCGATGGATGCTGCGTGGAGCTCACGACATGATAGCCGCTTTCACCGTCCTGCTCGGCCCAACAGGCGTGTGTCTCCAGGTAAAAGTGCTCCTGCCCGCCGATTTCGATTTCCTCTTCGATGACATGCGGTGAATTCGCCAGCGCCACCTCGACATCCCCGCGTTCCAGCACATGCGGCTCGGTGTGATACGAGCCTGCGGCGATCGCGGATTTGATCCCGAGAACCGGCTTCATCACTTCGTATTCGACCACCACCTTGTCCGCGGCGATCCGGCATTGTTCCTCGCTGTCACCGATGATCGCGGCGATGAGCTGACCTTTGTAGAAAACCTCATCTTCAGCGAACAATGGTTCGTCATGGCGAGAAGGCCCGACGTTGTTGAGACCCGGAACATCCTTCGCCGAAAGCACCGCCCGGACACCCGGCATCGATGCGGCTCCGGAAAAATCCAGCTTCGTGATTTTTCCGCGCGCGATCTTCGAGCACACCGGCCAGACATCGAGCATCGGACGCTTCAGCGCTTGATCGAACGCATAGACCGCGCTGCCCATGACATGCCCAAGGGCGCTTTCGTGCCGGAGGATCTCATCCCGCATCGGCACCGAATCCGAAAATCCGAGTTCTTCATCGATCGTTTCGCTCCGCTCTCCCGAGACGAATTTTTCGAACAATCCCCGGATGACGGATGTCCGGAACTCCGCCGATCCACGGACATCGCTCATCGGCGTGAATTCACTTTCGAGCAGTTCCAGAAACGTGTCATCGAACTTCAGCGGTATTCCAACGAGAGCCGCTTCCGCCTTCTTCGCCCGCAACGGCGTCGCGGCGACACCGCCAAACGCAAGACGAGCTCCGATCACGATTCCGTTTTCCTCTTCAATCCGGATCGCGGCGGAGACGATCGAGATGTCCATTTCACGGCGCTTCGATACTTTGAAAAACTCCATCCGCCC
>DATLIO010000422.1:0-5415 GCA_035539355.1 Luteolibacter sp. | reverse complement strand
GATCACGAACCTGTTCGAGCGGGAGCGCTACGATTCCGACATCATTTCCTCGATGGTCCACTGCGCGATCGCCGAACTCGACCGGATGGTGCCCTACGCCGCGGTCGTGAAAGGGACACGCGCCGAATTGCTGCCCGATCTCGATCTGGGCCGGCTGTTGCTGCGCGAGGACCTGATCCCACCGGTGCCGGGTTACGAAGAGGAAGAGTATTGAAGGCCGCCTGGAAACGGCTATGCAACGGGCATGACCAAATTGCTCGTTCCGGCCGCCGTCGCCTGTCTCGCACCTTTTGCATCCGCCCATCCGACGGACAACTGGGAATTCGTGGTGGAAAGCGGCTATCTCTGGAACATCGGCGACAACACACCGATCGACTACGAGATCGTCCCGACCCAACTGACGTTCCGCAGCCCGGTCATGTGGAATCTCTTCCAAGGGGCGGATGGATCGAAGCTTGTCGTCCGCAACCGTTTCGCCGCGATCTTTGAAACGATCACCGTCGGGCCCGAGGATTACTACATCGGCGCGTCCGCCGCGCCGTCACTGGAGTATTGGTTTCCTTCCCAGGAGACATCGATCTTCTTCTCCATCGGCGGCGGCATCGGCTGGACGAACAGTTCCGGCGGCGAAGGCGGCGGGATGGGACAGGATTTCACGCTGAACTGGTTCAGCCAGCTCGGCATCCGCCAATCCCTGACGGAAGATCTTTCCCTGATCGGCGGTGCTTATTTCACCCATCACTCGAACGGTGGCATGACCGATCCCAACCCGGGCATCGATGCGTTGGGTTTCACCGTCGGTCTCGGCTGGAAATTCTGACCGCGGGTTATTCCAACGTCGGTTCCGGATCGGCGGGGGCTTTCCGTGAGTGCCTGCCGTAGACCATTTCGAAAAGCGGGGAGGTCATCAGGGTGGTGACGATCGCCATCACGACCAGCGTCGAGAAAAGCGACTGGCCGATGATGCCTTTCTCGTAGCCGATGTTGATGATGATGAGCTCCATCAGCCCGCGTGAGTTCATCAGCGCGCCGACGGCGAGGGAGGTGCGGTTGTCCTCGCCGTTGAGCCGTGCGGCCCCCCAGCAGGCGACGCCTTTGCCCAGGATCGAAGCGGCGAGGATGGCGACCGACACGAGGAGGATGGTCGGTTGGATCAGCACGTCGAGCCGGGTGACGAGACCGGAGAAGGTGAAAAACATCGGGAGCAGGAAGACCACCGTGAAGGGTTCCAGCTTCTTCGTCAGATCCTCCGTGAGAACGCCCCGTGGCATCACGACGCCCAGGATGAAGCCGCCGAACACGGCGTGGATGCCGATGACATCGGTGTACCAGGCGCTGAGGCAGAAAAGGACGAGGACCACCGCCATCAGCTGGATGCTGACGGATCCGTGACGCTCGGCCTTGTGTCCGAGGCTCGACAGGAGCCGCTTGCCGACGGTGAACATGAACACCGCGTAAACGGCGCCGCCGCCGATCGCGAGGATGGCGGGATTGATCGATTGTCCGAAAAGATGCACGTCGCCGCCTCCGAAGCTGGCGAGCACGATGGCGAGCACGCACCAGGCCGCGGCGTCGTCGATGGCCCCGGCCGCCAATGCGAGGGTGCCGAGCGAAGTGCCGGAAAGCCCGCGTTCATAGATGATCCGGGCCAGCATCGGGAAAGCGGTGATCGCGATCGCGGCACCCATGAAAAGCGCCGCTTCGAAGAGCTTCACCTTCGGGGCGAAAAGATCGGGCACGGTGAGCAGCCACGGAGCGAGCAGGCCGCCGAGGACGAAAGGCACCAGCATTCCGGCGATCGAGACCGAAGCGGCGCTGCGGGCGCGGCTCTTGAAGTGGTCCGTCCGGAATTCCATGCCGACCAGGAACATGTAAAGCCCGACCCCCAGCTGCGCGCCGACCTTGAGGATGTTGCGCGATTCAGGGGTGAAGATCGCCTTCATCGCATCCGGGAAGAAGTGGCCGAGGAGCGACGGGCCTAACAGCACCCCGGCGATCATTTCGCAGACGACCTGGGGCTGGCCGACTTTTTTGCCCGCGAGCCCGACAAGCCGGCAGGCGACGATGATGACGGCCATCTGGAGGAAAAACGTCGCGGGAAGTTGGTGCATGCACGGGCTTTCTAACTCCCCGGTCATGGTGATCAATCTTCAAGATAAGTCAAAAACCGGCCGGGAATTTTCTTTCCATGACAAGGTTGATGATCAACCTGTCTTGCAATGCGAAGATCGGAGACGGTGAAAACCTCCTTCCAGGAACTTGAGATCTGGAAATCGAATCTCTCCACGGAGTTCAGGGTCGCGGGTGCCATCCATGCTTCCTACCACCGTTCGCGGTTCCTGACGGGCCTCGCCTGGGATCTGCTGGCCGCCGCGGCTTTGCTGAGACCTTTGGGGAAACCCCGCTCGTTGCTCATGCTTGGATTGGCCGGGGGGACTTCGCTGCGGATCCTCCGCCACCTGCTTCCCGACTGCAAATTCACCGCCATCGACATCGATGGCGAGATCGTGGATCTCGCCCGCAAACACATGGAACTCGGCGAAGTGGGGATCGATGTCCATATCTGCGATGCCTACGCATGGCTGGAAAAGAACAGGAAGCAGTTCGATGTGGTCATCGATGACATCTATCTGGCCGGAAAGACGGACGTGTTCCGTCCGAAGACATGGGATCCGGTTCTGCTGGATCATCTGAAGCAGGCGGTGGCTCCCGGCGGATTGTTGGCGGTGAATCTCGTCACCGGCTCCGGCCACCGGGCGATGCAGACCGCGACCCGCAACATCCTGCGGCAGAATTATGATGAGGTGAGGAGTCTGAAAACCGAAGAGAGCATGAACGAGATCCTCATCGCCGGTTCATGCATTCCATCGGTTTCCGTCCTTGCGGATTACCTTCCTGCTTTCGGAAACTGGCGCGACCGCATGTGCTGGAAACGCATCAAACTACGGAAGATCCAGTAGATCATCATGGCCGGTTCCGTCGAAGAACTCTATCAGGCGAAAGGCTATCCGCCGATGAGCCATCCGTCGAGCGACCCCGCGGTCAGCGCGGTGGCCGCCCGTTTCGCGGGATTGGCTTCGCCCGATCCGTCGCGGTCGTCGATTCTGGAAATCGGCTGCGCTTCCGGCCACAATCTCCTGCCGCTCGCGGCCCGCTGGCCTGAGGCGAGATGCGTCGGAACCGACATCGCGGACGAAGCCGTCGCAACCGCGAACCGCCGGGCGGAGGAGGCGGGGATTTCCAATGCTCGCTTCATTGCCGGAGATCTCAGGGGACTCGTGCTCCCCGGCGAAACTTTCGATTACATCATCGCGCACGGGGTTTTCTCCTGGGTGGACGATGACGTGAAGCAGGCGCTGCTGGATTTCTGTGCCGGACATCTCAGTCCGTCGGGTATCGCGGTGATCAGCTTCAATCTGATGTCCGGTTGGGAAAACCGACTGCCGGTGGTGGAGACGGTGCGCAGGATCATGTCGGAGCATGATGTCGGAGTGATCCGGGGATTGCAGATCCTGAGGGAGGTCGTGCCTGATGAGGAAGTCCGGTCGATCGTCGATGACATGCTCGCGAAAGGGGAGGAGATCCTCGGCTTCGATGATTTCGCGCCGGTGAACGATCCGTGGCCGTTGGATCGTTTCGCCGCGGCTTGCATCAGCCGGGGTTTGCGCTGGCTGGGCGATTCGGATCCGGCGGAAAACATTCCTTCATCGTTGGGTGAAGAGGAACGCGCTTCGCTGTTGCCGTTGGTGGGTGATCCGTTGCTCATGCAGATGACCGCGGATACGCTCGCGGGAAGCGCGTTCCGATCCGGGGTGCTCTGCCGCCATGACGCGCCGGTCGAGCCGCGCATGAGCATGGCGATGGTTCTGGATCTGAGCGTGCGGCTTGAGGAGGAAAACCCGCTTTCTCCTGCGGAATCACTCGCAGGCTTCGTGGAAGCACTGAAGGGATTCGGATCAAGCTGCGTGCCGGTCCGCCAGGTGATCGGGGCGATGGAAAATCCGGATGTTCCCGCGGTGGCGCGGTCGGTTTTCGAAGCCATCACGCGCGGTCATCTCAAAGCCCGGATCGAGCCGACGGAGATCGATGGAAATCCGGCCGTCTTCAGATTGAGCCGCTTCAACGCCCTCTGCGTCCGCGAAGATCTGCCACTCGTCGATGCATGGCACATGCCGTGTCTGTTTTCCGAGAATCCCCGGCGTCTGCTCGCCGCCATCGACGGGAAAACGGTGGAGGAGTCCGAAGGGATCGCGGCATCGATTTGCCCGGACCTGGCGTTTCCGGTTTGGTTCCGCCACCTCGCGTCGCGGGGTCTGGTCGATTTCCGGTGAAATCGCGGCAAGTCGCTCGCGGATTGGCATTGTTTGTGCCACTGTGCCGGCGTTTTCAACTCCCCCTAACAGTCATGATTACCCTTGATGTCCGGATCAGCGGTGGCGGCCCCGCCCATTTCAATTTCAGCAGCGGAACCATCGCCGCCGTCCATCTGGTGCCGCCGGGTGACGGATCGACTCCTTCGGTGACGGTCTCCAATCTCGGACCGACGACCGTGAGCGTCGCGTCCGATGGCGGGCAGGTGACGATCGACATCACCGAAGGTCCGGATCCGCTGTGGCTGGCCTACACCATCGATTGCACGGGTGGCGGCTCCGTGAGCGTCGGCTTCGGTGGATCGCCGACCGTGCGGGTCAACGCCGGGTCGTTCCTTGGAATCGAATACAACAACGGCAACGTTCCGGCGTCGCCGCCATCCGACCACGAATACTGACCTCAGCGCTTCCTGCGGAAAAACGGCACGATGCCCGCGAGGCAGAGCAGCATCGCTGATGGTTCGGGGATGACGGTGATCGTCGTCCCTGAAGCGCGGGCGAGCTGGACGCCGGGAAGTTTGCTTGGATCCTCACCGGAGTAGTATCCGTAGGCTTGCGCGCGGTCCGTGTAGTTGTCGCTTTCGAAGCCGCTGCCGTTGTTGGAATTCGAGAAGACGATGCGGTCCCAGGTGGTGCCGTTTTCGCCGAAGAAATTCACGAACGCATAGGCTTCGCCGGAGTTCCGGCCCGCGTAGGTTCCGGTCGTGGGGTTGCCGTAGTATTCGCGGGATGAAGCGATCTTGTTCAGGAGCGTGGCGGTCGTGAATTGGGCGACCAGCGCGCTGCCGGAGTAAAACTGGATCATGTTGCTCGCATCACCGGCCGACCACCAGAAGCCGAAGTAGGCGTGCGGGGAAGCGAGGGAAAGCGTGGTGGAGGAAACTCCGTCGATTCCCTGGACCGAATAGCGTGATCCGTTCGGATTGTCGGCTCCGCCGTATTGGTCCGCGTCGCGGATGGTCAGTTGGTCGAAGGTGCCGACGCCGCGCCAGGTGACGTTCGTGTGATTGCCGGTGGAGAGGGTGTTGAAGGTGTAGATCTGGGT
>DATLIO010000421.1:0-2885 GCA_035539355.1 Luteolibacter sp. | reverse complement strand
CTTCGCGACCGCCACTCCGTCACCGTTTCCAAAGTCCTGGAAATCAACCCGCGATCTCCCGCCCGCGCCGCCCGAACAACCCTTGAAAGACCTCCGCATCGCGATCGATCCCGGCCACATCGGCGGCGATTGGGCGAAAATGGAGGAGCGCTGGTTCGTTTTCAACGGCGGCACGCCGGTGACGGAGGGCGACATGACCCTCGCCGTCGCCAAGCTCCTGAAACCCAAGCTCGAAGCCCTCGGCGCGACCGTTTCCCTCGTCCGGGAAAAGCCCGAACCCGTCACTCCCCTCCGCCCTGACTCCCTCATCCGCGACGCGGAAACTTCGGTCGATCCGCCGGACAGCCCGCAGGGACTGCAACGCCTCGCCGAGCGGCTTTTCTACCGGACCGCGGAAATCCGGGCCCGCGCGGAAATCGTCAACCGCACGATCCAACCCGACCTCGTCCTCTGCCTGCATTTCAACGCCGAGGCCTGGGGTGACCCGAACCAGCCGACGCTCGTTCCGAAAACCCACCTCCACCTGATCCTCAACGGCGCCTACAATTCCGAGGAAATCGGCCTCGCCGACCAGCGGTTCACGATGATCCGGAAACTGCTCTCGCACACGCACGAGGAGGAAGCGTTCGTCGGGGCCACCGTTGCCGACACGTTCGCGGAAATCAGCGGCCTGCCCGCCTACCCCTACCTTCCGGACGCCAGCGCCCAACCGGTCAACGGCCATCCTTATCTGTGGGCCCGCAACCTCCTCGCGAACCGGCTTTACGACGCACCGGTGATCTACATGGAGCCCTACGTCATGAATTCGACCATCGACTACGCCCGCATCCAGGCCGGCGATTACGAGGGGCTGCGGGAAATCGAAGGCAAATCCGTGCCGTCCATTTTCCGCGAATACGCCGACGCCCTCACCGAAGGCCTCCGCCGCCACTACTCGGCGAATCGCAGAACCGGGCCGTGAGATTGTCCCCGAAAACGGGATGAAAGATTGCATGCCAATTCCTTCGTTCTGCGTCGGAATCCATCCATGCGTGCTTCGCTTCTCCTCGCATTCCTGACCACCCCGCTCGTCGCCCAGGACGGCGGCCAGCTTTACACCACCTATTGCTCCGCCTGCCACGGATCGGACGGGAAAGGGGTCGCCGCCGCCAATTCCCCGCCGCTTTCGGGCAGCCCGTGGCTCGCCGGTCCGGCCGATCGTGCCGTGAAAGTGGTCCTTCACGGGCTTGAGGGGCCCGTCGAAATCCTCGGCAAGAACTACAATCTCTCCATGCCCCCGCAGGGCGTCGTCCTCCCTGACGACCAGATCGCCGCGATCCTCACCCACGTCCGATCCTCCTTCGGCAATCAGGAATCGTCCGTTTCCGCCGACCTCGTCAAAAAGCTGCGCGCCGAAACCGCCAAGCGCGAGAAACCCTGGACCGCTCCGGAAATCCTCAAGCTCCACCCGCTTCCGAAAGAGCCCTCCGCGCTGAAAAACCTCATCTCCCGGACCTACTTCGGCGATTGGAAGGACCTGCCTGATTTCAGCAAACTCACCTCCGCCAACGTCGAGGAAGAGCACGACGGCATCATCAGCCTCGATCAGGCGACGAAGCGCGGCGAACATTTCGGCCTCGTCTGGGAAGCCGACTTCGAAGCGACGAAAGAAGGCGATTACGAATTCTACTTCGACGCCGATGACGGCGGCCGCGTGGTCATCAACGACAAGAAGATCGCCGAGATCAAAGGGCTCGGGCCGATCGGCGCCCGCGCGAAGACCGGGAAAATCAAGCTCACCAAAGGCCTCCATCCCATCCGCATCGAGTTCTACGAAGTCACCAACAACGAAGGCGTCCAGCTCGGCTGGAAAGGCCCGGACACGAAGAATTTCAAATGGGTCTCCGAGGAAATCGCCTCCGACGCGAAAACGAAGAAGTGGCCTGAAATCCTGCTCGCGCCGAAAGACCGTGCCGTCATCTACCGCAACTTCATCGCCGGCACCACCGCCCGCGCCATCGGCGTCGGCTTCCCCGGTGACATCAATCTCGCCTGGTCCGCCGACCATCTCGGACCCGAGCTGATCTGGACCGGAAAGTTCATCGACGCCGGCCGTCACTGGACCGACCGCGGCGTGGGCAACCAGGACCCGGCGGGCGAAAAGGTCGTCAAACTCGAGGCTCCCGGCCTTCCCGAAGGCTCGCGCTTCAAGGGCTACACGCTCGATCCCCAGGGGAATCCCACCTTCAACATCCGCATCGGCGATCAGACATTGGCGGATTCCTGGAAACCCGGACCGAACCAGACCCTCGTCCGCACCCTCACCCTGACCGGTGGCAACCCGCTGACCTTCGGTCAAACCGAGCTGACACCCGGCAAGCCGGTCACGCTCACCTACCCTTCCAAGTAACTTTTCCCAAAACCCATGCGCCTTTTCCTTCCTCTCCTCCTCACCGCGGTTTCCCAAGCGGACACCTCCGACTACTACCTCCGCGAACCCATTCCGCTCCCGCCCGGCGAGGTCACGGAACTCGGTTCCATCGCATTGATGCCCCAGCCGGAGTTGATGGTTTCGAAGACATCGGCGCGGCCATCGCCATCGGTGTCCTGCAGGCGGGTGACCTCGGGGCGTTGGGTGAGGTAAAGCGAGCCGTCTTTCCAGAATGCGCCGAGCGGTTCGTGGAGGCCTTCGGCGAATTTCGTCCAGGTGACTTTCGAGAGATCCTTTTCGTAGGCGCCGGAGCAGATCCAGACGTCGCCGCGGCGGGTGGTGATCGCGATTTTTTTCTGCGGCATCAGCGCGATGGAACCGAGTTCCGTGACCTCGCCGGGCGGGAGCGGAATGGGTTCGCGGAGGTAGTAGTCGGAGGTGTCCGCTTGGGAAACCGCGGTGAGGAGGAGAGGAA
>DATLIO010000420.1:0-4019 GCA_035539355.1 Luteolibacter sp. | reverse complement strand
ATGGATAGCGGGTCAGATGCCCCATCTGCTCCGCCGCGAACTGATCCACGGAAATCGAATTCCGGAAGCTCGGCGCCGAAGGATGCGGCGCCCCCGTCAGGAAGCTCGCCTCCGCCGAATGCCCGCCGTCCACATCCGGATGCATCAGTCCGGACATCACCGTGAACTTGTCCCGGTGCACCTGCATCGGCTCCAGATAAGGCGACGGCTTGTAATCGAAGCCCTTCGTTTCCGGGAAAAGCAGCGGCGTGTGGAATCCAAGCGGAGCCGCGATCGCCACAAAGCGTTTCACCCCATGCGGCGAAGCATTCGGAGTCGCTGCGGCGAGCGCTTTCGGCAGCAGGCTTTCCAGAAACGGAAGTGCCATCGCCACACCGGACGTACGCAGGAAGCGCCGGCGGTTCAAACCGGGGCGGCGGAATCCATTCGGTGCAAGCACTTCCTCGAACATGGTGCCTTCATACGCCGGAAAGACGGATTTCCCATCAAAAATCGCCGGTGCCGGACTAACCGGGGGTCACGAACCGGAACTCGTCACCAACCGGAAGAATCCGCGCGGGCCGACCGATTCAGGAACCCGCATCTTCAACCATTGGATTTCATCACTCGCCGGCGCATCCGGATCGGGTTGTGGAGTTCCTTCCAGTGGAACCCACGGTGTCACCAGATCCGGCGACCATTCGATGACCGGCACCACGCCGATCCCTTTCGCCCGCGAAAACCGGACCACGGGACCCGAACCATCGCGACCCATCACGCAAGCGGCGTGGTCGACGCCTGATGCCGGATTTCCACCCGTGGCGTATTCGAGGAAATTGCTCCGGCCATCACCATCCGGATCCGCTCCGGCGAGAAGGTCATCCGGATCTTCGAGGCCGGTGAACGTCCCGATCCAGTCGCCGAAGCTTCCGGCGGATGCTGCCGCCGCCGTCGAAAAGAGGCTTTTCCCGTATCGGTCACCCGCCACGATCTTCGCCTCGGCGAGATGCAGTGAAACCAGCGGCTCGAGCCCGGTATCCGGATCCGCGGTGAAAACCTTTCCTTTGAACCGGGCGACAAGGAATTCCTGACCCGCGCCTTTCCGGATCAGAACCGAGATTTCCTGACCCACCAGCGACGAAGTTCCGCCAAGCGCCTGCCGGACACAGATTTCAAATCGCCCCGCCTGTCCGTCCGCTCCGACGCCGATCTGCTGGACAGCACCAAACGAAACGAAGCCCGCGAGAACCTGTGTGAGTCCTCCCGATTTCGAC
The DNA here is from genome assembly GCA_035539355.1 of Luteolibacter sp. Classification (GTDB taxonomy): domain Bacteria; phylum Verrucomicrobiota; class Verrucomicrobiia; order Verrucomicrobiales; family Akkermansiaceae; genus Luteolibacter. Next base: position 2,766 of record DATLIO010000420.1, on the reverse strand, counting down.
GCGTCGAGGATCGCATCATCGCTCATCCCCGGGAACGCGCCGATCCGGATTTCGGAACCGCTTTCCAGCACCAGACCGTCGGACGATGCCAAAGGCATCACCGGATGTTCCGCATCAGGCAAAGAAGTCACCACGACGGTCCCCGCGGTCAGCGGCAGCGTCAGCGCGGAAAACGTCAAAATAGATCGTAAGGCGGAAATCATCACGTCAGTCCAAGTATGTCACTTTCAACCGATAGAAGGCGCGGCTTTGACCGGGAGGATAATCAAATTCAACTCGGTTGTTGAACATCGATCCTTGGGTAAGCGGCCCCCAATTCACCAGATTCTGGCTGGTTTCCACCATGATTTGGGTCGAGCCCGGAAGCATCGGAGGTATCGGAATCGAAAACTTCATCGCCAACTCTCCCGGTTCAGGATCAGCAGGAAGCACCGGAAAACCTTCGCCAGAGGACGTGTTTCCATCCACGAACAAATATCCGCCATCACCCTGCCGTTGCAGGACCAACGTCGAGAGAAGATCCAATCCGGTTGAAGCCGCTCCGTTCACGCCCGCTTCACGCCAACCTTCCGAGCCCGTGCGTGACGAATGATAGAACGGTCCGCGCCGCACGCCCGAAGTCGGTTCCTCGAAGATGAACAGATCCGCTTCCTTCGCATTCGGTCCGGAAATCGCCCGATGGGTTCCGGCCGTCGAAATCAGATTCAGTGACGCGGCGAAGTTCACCGGCAGGGAAAACACGTTGGTTCCCGTTTTCACCGGCAGCAGCACGGGATTCGTCGCGACACTTCCGGACAAGCCGATTCTCAACGTTCCTTCCGATCTCCGGATCACGTAAAGTCCGTATGGATATCTGACCGGCACCGCATCCGCATCCGCAACGATTCCCTCTTCTTCCCAGCGCGAACGTCCGGAATGATAGTAATAAACCCGCTCGCGTTGGTTTTCCGGATCCCAAAGCACCACGTTGTCCGCGGCGGAGGCTTCCGAACCGGCGGCGAGGTGGAACTTGTTGTCCGTGCCAAACAGGTCACCCAACCGCAAATGGGTCCGCACCTGAACAACGGTGCCCGGCGTCACCCAACCCGTCAGGTCTTTCTCACACTGGATCTGCGTGGCCGTTGTCTGCTCGATGTCCGAAATGAATCCCTTTCCCGTTCCGGAAAAGACATGCACGTAACTGCGGTAACCCGCACGTGCCGCGATGTTGTGATCTCCAAGTCCCACCACGGAAAACTGTTTGCCGCTCACGTTGGCGACCGTCCCGCCCAAGTGGATGTCTGGCAGAAGTTGCATTCCGAAATAAGTCCGGCGCTGGTTTTCACCCGCAGCTTTGCCCGGCACCTTGATCGCGTAGCCTCCGATGGGATTCGTATACGCGGTGTCCGCATCCGCCGATGCGACACATCCAAACACACAACTGATCGCAAGGAACCAACGGGACAACATCATCGGAACGAATGTGGTTAGATAGGCGAATTTCGCGGGTCCGGCCAAGCCTCTTCCTCAGAACTTGAGAATCGATCCTTTGAAATGATTTTTCGCACCATCGGCGGCGAACTTCACTTCCTTTTTCAATCCGACGGCACCGTTCTCAGCCAACGTGTCATAGTCATAAAAATGGCTCTCATCCGAAGGATTCCAGCTGAAGTAGCCTTCCGCGACGACCTTCCCCGTACGGCAATCGATCAAACGCAGCTGCTGGTTATGGGTCACCCAATAGGTCCCCAAACGAAAGGGACGGTATCCGAACTGCCAGAACAGCGTCCTGACATCCAACACGTAATCCACACCAGAGCATGCCTTGGCGATTTCCTGCGGCTTGTCCACTGACACGAACCGGGAGCCCGACGATTTCATTCCATAGTGTTTTGCCATACCTGGGGTCAGATCCTTGCTCACCACCGCCGCCGGATCCTCGACGTGGTTTGTCCGGACGATTTCATTTCCCGCCGAAACCATCGCCGCGCCGGCAATCGCCCCTCCAATCGCTCCGAACGCCAAGCCCACCGCCTTGCCCGGCGTGACCGCAGCCAACGCCGGCATTTTCCGCTCGGCTCTCACCACCGATTTTCCCTTCAGGATGGAACCATCCGCCAAGGGGACGTTTTTCAAGGGCGAGCAGGAAGGCAGGAACAGCGAAAAGCAGGCGATGGCCGCCAGAGTCGAACGAATCATAGGATCGGGAAACTCCGCGGAAATCCGGCACCCGACAAGATTTATCTAACAGGTCGAAAATTGCCGGTTACGGCCTGACGAAATAATCACTCGCCGCCACTTCCTTGATCAGCGTCCGCAAACCATAGCCGCTTTTCGCGCTGGCGGCGACGACCGCCTCCACTTGTGGCCGGTCGGTGACCTGCATCTTCCGGCCGCAGCCGTAGATCATCAGTTTCTGGGCGAGCGCACGGGCGATGACCTTTTCGTCGCTGGCCAGCCATTCGCGGAAGCCGGCGAAGTTGGTGAACGTGTGCTTGTCCGGAGTTTCTCCCGACGAATCCACAGGCAGGCCCGCGACATAGCCGCCACCTTTCTGCGGCACGGCGCGGTATTTCTGGCGGTGCTTGCCGATCGGATCGAATTCCTCGAGCGCGAAGCCGACGGGATCGATCCTGACGTGGCAACGGGCACAACTCGGATCTTCGGTGTGTTTCGTGAGCTGGTCGCGCAGCGAAACCGCGCCGCGGATGTCGGGTTCGACGGCGGGAACTCCCGGCGGCGGTGGTGGCACCGGCTGGCCCATCAGACGATCGAGCACCCACACGC
>DATLIO010000419.1:0-2546 GCA_035539355.1 Luteolibacter sp. | reverse complement strand
GGGCGGATGTTGCATCGAGCTAACCGTTCGGGGAGTGGCGGTTTTTCGCGGGATGCATCAGAAATGAGACGTCATGATCAAGACGCTCCCCGCCATCACGCTCCTAGCCGCCCTGCTGTCATCCCCCGCAGGTGCGGTCGTTGTGGCTCAGTACACTTTCACTTCAGGGTCCTTCACATCGAGCGATTCCGACGCAAACAGCGCCGCGGGCACCATCACTGAAACGGGGTTCACCAGCACGAACACCACCACCAACGCTCCGATCCCCGGCTCCGCCACGCGCGCCATCACGCTCGATCAAATCGATGACACTTTCACGACCGATCACTACTACCAGTTCACGATCACTCCCACCTCGGGCACGTTGAACCTGGGCCAACTCACGTTCCTTTACAACACCAGCGCCGCCGGAGCGACGAACAACTCCGCCTACCGCCTCCGCTACAGCGATCTTTCCGGACCTGTGGGTCTCTTCATCGATCTCGGCACCACCGCCTATGCCACCGGCACCACTCCGCTCACGGGAAGCTTCGACCTCTCTTCAGCCGCGTTCGACAACCTGTCTTCGGGCATCACTTTCCGCATCGACGTGATCGACAGCGGATCCGCGTCCAGCGGTGCGAGCGTCCGCATTGACAACATCATCGTCGACACCGTTCCGGAACCGGGAATCGCCCTTCTGGGTGTCATGGGCGCATTCGCTCTGATCCATCGGCGCAAACGCTGATCCCGGTCCCTGTGGAACCTCAGAGGAGCGGAACCCGGAGGTTCCGCTCTTTTGCTTCAAGCGAAGTATTTCACGATCGCCGCGACGAGGCCGGGGATGTCGTGGGGGTTCGCTTCGAAAGCGGGCTTGATGCCGTTGTTCTTGAGCGTCGCGCTGGTGACGGGGCCGATGCTCGCGGCGGCGCAGTTTTCCGGCCAATCGAGGTTGAGGGCCAGGAAATGATCGACGGTCGAGCTGGAGGTGAAGGTGATCATGTCAGCGCCTTCTTCCTCGAACCGCGCACGGGCTCCGGTCGGATCCTCGGTTTCGGGAACGGTCTTGTAGGCGATGCATTCGTCGACGATCGCACCGAGATCTTCGAGGCCTTTGCCGATGACATCGCGGGTTTCGGCGGCTTTCACCCAAAGCATGGTGAGGTTTTCGACGGACTCCTTCTTGAAAGCTTCGATGAGTCCTTCGGCGACGAAACGCTCGGGGATCAGATCGACGGTGAAGCGGTATTCGCGGATTTTCGCGGCGGTGCCGTTGCCGATGGCGGCAATGCGGGGATTTCCAAGGCTGCGGGCGTCCGGATAGGAGGCGAAGAACGCATCGAAGAATTTTTCCACGCCGTTGGGGCTGGTGAAGACGAGCCAGTCGTATTCGTGGGCGTGGGTCACCATTTCGGCGAAACCGAGTTTGTCGTCGGGATGTTCAATGCGGATGGTCGGCAGCTCGATGACATCGGCGCCGAGGTCGGAAAGGGCTTTGGAAAGCTCGCCGGTCTGTTCGCGGGTGCGGGTGACGACGATCTTTTTGCCGAAGAGCGGCCGTTTTTCGAACCAGTTGATCTTCGCGCGTTCCTTCACGACGTCACCGATGACGGCGACGGCAGGGGAGGAGAAATTCTTCGCTTCGGCGATGCCGGCGATGGTTGCGAGCGTGCCTTCGATCGTCGTCTGCGAGCCGGTGGTGGCCCAGCGGGTCAGGGCGATCGGGGTTTCCGGTGCGGCGCCGTGTTCGATGAACGACGAGGTGATTTCCCGGAGACGGGCGACGCCCATCAGGAAGACCTTGGTTCCGGGAGCTTTCGCGAGCTGGGCGTAATCGACCGAGCTGAAGCCTTTGGTAGGATCTTCGTGGCCGGTGAAAATCGTGAGCTGCGTGTTGTGGTCGCGATGCGTCACGGGAATGCCCGCATAGGCCGGACCGGCGATCGCGGAGCTGATGCCTGGGACGATTTCGAAAGCGACACCTGCGGCGGCGAGTTCGGCGGCTTCCTCGCCACCACGGCCGAAGATCATCGGATCGCCGCCTTTGAGGCGGACGACGTTTTTGCCGCCCTTGGTCTTGTCGACGATCAGCTCATTGATCTTGTCCTGCGGGACGGCATGGTCCTTCGCGCGTTTGCCGACGTAGATTTTCTCGCAGCCGGCTTTGGTCCACTGGAGGAGCTGCGGACTACTAAGGGCGTCGTAGACGAGGACGTCCGCGGACTCGATGAGTTCCTTGGCGCGGAGCGTGACGAGACCAAGATCGCCGGGGCCTGCGCCGACGAGATAACAAGTGCCTTTTTGACTCATGAGAGGGATTTGAAAAGTTCGCCGGCGATGAATTCGGGAACTTCCGCCGGACCGGAGTGTTCGCCAACTTTGGGTTCGCCGCGGCCTTCTTCGGGGAAGACGCGGGCCTTGAGGGTGAGGGTGCCGTTTTCGAGGTTCGAATAGACGCCGACGGGGGTGTGGCATCCACCGTCGAGGAGACGGAGGAATTCGCGCTCGGCGCGGATGCGGGTCATCGTTTCGGCGTGGTTGACACCTTCGCAGAAAATGCGGGCGGG
>DATLIO010000418.1:0-4390 GCA_035539355.1 Luteolibacter sp. | reverse complement strand
TCACTCCCGACGTGAAATACAAGACGTCGAAGGCTGTCTGGATCATCCTGGGATTGTTCGTCCTCCTCGTGTTGATCGCGTTTTTCTCCCCTTCGCTCTCCTGACTTCCGTCCGATCCTTCGACGCCCCGCGCGACCGATGTAATCAATCCCGCGTCGCCGCGCACACCATCTCCAGCACGCGGTTGAGGTTCACCGGACCATCGAAGAACGCATCCGCTGGCCTTGGTTCCCAGCCATCACGGTCACGCTTCTGTTCCGGCTGCGGTAATCCCGTCAGCGTCGGATCATACTGGTTGTCCTTCCCGCCGAGCTTGTAGATCACCAGATCCAGCGACGGCACGATGTAGATGCAGAAACCTCCCGCCCCTGATTTGAAGAACGCATCCTTCGGCGCTCCCGCGATATGGCCGTCCGCGTTGTGCTCGAACTGAAGGCTGAACGGTGTGTGCGGATTGCAGGGGAGGAAGCTTTGGCACTTCTTGATATAGTCCGAAGGCACCAACCGCTTGCCGTTCCACATCCCGTCCTTCAACAGACAATACCCGAACCGCAGCGCATCCGTCGCATGCAACGCCGTGCTCCCCGCTCCATTCGCATGCGGCATCCTGAAATCACCACGCTGCAGGCAATACCCCCAGTCGCCCCAACCCTGCGGCTGGCCCAGCTTCTTCGAAATGTAGTCCTGCAGCTCCATCCCCGTCACATGCCGCAGCACGATGCTCGCGATGTGCGGAGACGGTGATGAATACGAATAACCGCCGCCCGGATTCGTCCACAGCGGCACCTTCAGCGACGACTGGTCCAGGTCCCGGATGTTCTGCCCCGGCTTCGGTTCCAACTTCTGCACCTTGCCCGTCACATATCCCGTCGGCGATCCACCTTCGCCCCAATACCCGGCCGACATGCACAGCAACTGCCCCAGCGTGATCTCCGCCTTCCTCGGATCATCGAGCGGAAACGCCTCCGGCAAATAGGCCTCCGTGAACACCTTCGTATCGAGCCCCTGCGGCAGCTTGTCCTTGAACTCCTCCAGCATGATCCCGCACGCGATGCTCGTGAACGCCTTCCCCGTCGACGCCATGTCCGGATTGGCGTTCCGGCTCGAGCGGCCGAAATATTTCTCGAACACCAGATAGCCGTTCCGCACCACCAGCAAACCACCGTTCGGCGTCGAGCGCTGCGTCACCTCGTAGGCCGCGTCCAGTGTCCACGGCTCCATGCCGCCGAGCGTGCGGGTTTCCCCGGCATTCTTCGGACTCCGCCAGCCGCCCTCCTTGTCGGGCGGCGGGAAATAATCCGCACCCCTCGCCATCGTCCCCAACAAACCCAGCCACAGGCAGCTCCTGAAAATCATCTTCATGCGACCCGCTGAAACGTGAATCCGGTGACGGATCGATCACCGAATCTTTGTAATTCCCGGTTTGCCATTTCACGGAATCCCGCTAGCGTCCGCCCTTCCCCGGGTGTCCGGGCCCACGAAAATGAAACATCTGTTGTCCATCGAAGAACTCACCGCCGCGGAGATCAACGCGCTGCTCGACAGCGCAGCCGTCCTCAAACGCGAGCGCGGACAACACGCTTCCCAGCCGCTCGCCGGTCAAACCTGGGCCCTCATTTTCGCCAAATCCTCCACCCGGACCCGCGTGTCGTTCGAAGTCGGCATCCGCGAGCTCGGCGGATTCCCGATGTTCCTTTCGAAAAACGACATCCAGCTCGGACGGGGTGAGCCGATCAAGGACACCGCCCGCGTGCTCGGACGGATGGTCCACGGCGCCATCATCCGGACCTACGCCCAGCAGGACGTCGTCGACTTCGCGGACTACTCGAAGATCCCAACGATCAACGCGCTCACCGATGACGAGCACCCGTGCCAGATCCTCGCCGACCTGCTGACCATCCGGGAAAAACTCGGCACCTGGGAAGGCAAGAAGGTCGCGTTCATCGGCGACGGCTTCTCGAACATGACGATCTCCTGGATGTGGGCCGCGAAACACCTCGGCTTCACCCTCGCCATCGCGTCGCCGAAAGCCTGCCAGCCACCGGCCGCTTTCCTCGCGAAACTCGGCGCCGCGAACGTCACCGTCACCGATGATCCGAAGGCCGCCGCGAAAGGCGCGCACGTCATCAACACCGACGTCTGGCTTTCCATGGGCCAGGAAGACCAGAAGGAAAAGGAAACCGAGTTCGCCGGCTTCGAAGTGAACGCCGGCATGCTTTTCGAAGCCGCCCCCGGCCACATCGTCCTCCACTGCCTCCCCGCCTACCGCGGCAAGGAGATCAGCGAGGAAGTCCTCGAACTCCACGCCGACACCATCTTCCAGCAAGCCGAGAACCGCCTGCACGCGCAGAAAGCGATCCTCGTCGAAGTGGCGAAGCGCTGAGCAACTTCATTTAATGTAGGGGCGGTCTATGATCGCCCCTATCTTTTCGATTCACGGAGCAGCCCTTACACCGGCTTGAACTCCACCTTGTGCGTCACCGCACCCGCGAGGTCCGTCACGGTCAGCCGCAGCGAACTTGCATCCGCTTCACCGACGATCCACCTCGCCCGTTCCTCCTGCGGACCGCCACCGACAAGCTGGCCATACGGAAATGACCCGTTCGCCGGGATCCACTGCGCGTTGTGCGTGTGACCGGAAATGACCACCTGCGTTTTCCATTTCGCCAGTGTGTCATGCCATAGATCACGGCTCCTCCGGCTGTATCGATCGAACCCTGTCCCCGCGTAGTCGACCGTCTCCGGCTCCTCGATCCACCGCAGCGGGATATGACAGAACACCACACGGTATGGCGCATCCTTCATCTCCGGCCGTTCGATCACTTCCTTCAACCACTCCGCCTGCTCCTTCCGCAGCTTGTCATAAGCGACGCGCCCCTTGAACGTCGGATGATCATCCGGCTTGTCCTCACCCGTGTGCAGGAAGATCGCCGCCACCGGCCCGCTGCGGAACGCACTGAATGGACGCCCATCCGCCAATCCCACACACGACGGCACCTTGTAGGCGAATTTCCCGCGGCCGTCGTGATTTCCCCAGTTGAGAATCATCGGCCGACCTGCCGTGATGTCACGTCCCCCCGGATGCAGCAGCGTCGGGATCAACTTCGCCTCGTCCTTCCAGTCGTTGCACGTGTCGCCGTTCCACAGGAAGAAATCCGCCTTCGGTGAAACCTCATCCAGCTTCCGGATCGTCTCGTCGTGCTCATGCGTGTCGTTCCACACCAGGAACCTCGTCGACGCCGCCTGCGGATCGATCGTCCGGAATTTCCTCCACCCGCTCTCCTCCTTCTTCTCGCCGTCCACCCCGATCACCACCGCCTTCACCTCATACTCACCACCCGCCTTCAACCCATTCACCTCCACCTGGAAAACCTCATCCGTCTGCGGCACGAAACCCGCCGGCGTCATGTCCGCCTTCCCGTCCGATCCCTCACCCTTCCACTCCACCCAACCGCGGCACAGGGCGTTCACCGCCCACACCACCGTGATCCCATCCGTCCGCGGCGCCATCAGACTCACCGGCGTCCGGAAAAGCGGTCCGTCCGCCGCCTTCACCTCCTCCGCGGCAGCCGCCAAACCCGCGCCGAATGCCCCGCCCAATGATGTCGCCAGAAATCCACGTCGTTTCATCATCCAGCTCTACGGCCTCTCCGCCCGTCATCCATCCCATTAATCCGGCATTTCCTCCCGTTTTCTTCCACACCGGCCCCCAACCTGCTATTTTCCCCGCATCGTGATCCAGCGCCGCAAGCCCCAATACCCGGTCTCCCAACCGCTCCGGCAATACCTCTACCACTTCGACCGGCAGCGCGACATCCCCGCCGTCTACAACGACCTCCGCCGCTTCACCGGCGCCATGCCCTACGAGGACCCCGCCGGCCGCGAAACCCTCTGGCTCACCGTCATGTATCCGCAGGAGGTTTTCGCCGAACTCCGCCCGCAGCTCACCGCCATCTACACCGAGCTGAAAATCGGCCGCGACCCCGGACAGCACGACCACCTCGTCGTCGACCGCATCGACTACGGGAACTTCGGAAACTCCAAACCCTTCCGCATCCGCATCACCAACCTCTTCAACGACAACTCCGACTACTACTACGTCAAACAGACCGACGCCTCCCGCATCTACGGCCTCGAGCTCGAACACATCCTCTCCCCCAACCGCATCAACTACCTCGTCAGCGGCAACACCCTCATCGAGGAACACATCGCCGGCGTCCCCGGCGACGCCTTCCTCCGCGAATACCTCGACCGGCCCGGCCTCAACAAAGTCCGCATCGCGAAAGAGTTCACCAAATTCACCGAACGCTCCTTCATCCGCCTCCTCGGCGACATGCGCAGCGTCAACTACGTCGTCGAGGTCACCCCCGATTTCGAGGAAGTCCAGTAC
>DATLIO010000417.1:0-12681 GCA_035539355.1 Luteolibacter sp. | reverse complement strand
TCGTGCCGTCGCCGGTCATGGCGACGAGATGGCCGCCCGCTTGTTCCTGGCGGATGCGCTCGAGTTTGTCCTCGGGCGTGGCTTCCGCCATGAAATCATCGACACCCGCTTCGGCGGCGATCGCGGCGGCGGTGCGCGGATTGTCGCCGGTGATCATCACCGTGCGGATGCCCATTTCACGGAGCTTCGCGAAACGTTCGCGCATGCCGCCTTTGACGATGTCCTTGAGTTGCACCACGCCGAGCACCTTCGCGCCATCCGCGACGACGAGCGGCGTGCCGCCTTCTCCGGCGATGCGGTCGACTTCCGTGGAAACCTCCGCGGGAAAGGTTCCGCCGAGAGTGGCGACGTGGCGTCGGACGGATACCGCGGCGCCCTTGCGGATCGAGCGTCCGTTCCAATCGATGCCGCTCATCCGCGTCTGTGCGGTGAACGGAACAAACTCGGCGGGCGATCCCGAGAAATCATGCTCACGGATCGCGTGGAGCTTCTTCGCGAGCACGACGATGGATCGGCCTTCAGGCGTCTCATCGGCGATCGACGAAAGCTGCGCGGCATCGGCGATTTCACGTTCGTCGATTCCCGGAGCGGGAACGAACGCGGTCGCCTGACGGTTGCCGAAAGTGATCGTGCCCGTTTTATCCAGTAGCAGCACATCGATGTCACCGGCCGCTTCGACCGCACGACCGGATGTCGCGAGCACGTTGCGGCGTGTCAGCCGGTCGATGCCCGAAATCCCGATCGCGCTGACGAGGCCGCCGATGGTCGTCGGGATCAGACACACCAGCAACGCGACCAGGCTGAAGATCGACGGCGCGCTGCCACCGAGTCCCTGGCCGGCGAGGAAATTCATGAACGCGGGCAACGTGAACGTCACCAGCACGAAGATGAACGTCAGTGAAATCAGCAGCACGCCGAGCGCACGTTCGTTCGGGGTTTTCTGACGCTCGCCGCCTTCGACGAGCGCGATCATGCGGTCGAGGAACGACTCGCCGGGTTTCGAGGTGACGCGGATGACGATGCGATCCGATAGAACCCGCGTGCCGCCGGTCACCGCGGATCGGTCGCCACCGGATTCGCGGATCACGGGCGCGGATTCTCCGGTGATCGCCGACTCATCGACCGACGCAATGCCTTCGAGGATTTCGCCATCTGCGGGGATGACATCGCCCGCTTCGCAAACGACGAGATCCGAAGGAACGAGTTTGTCCGCGGGAACGGAGCTCTCCTTTCCTCCGTCGAGCTTCCGGGCCGGTGTCGTCACGCGCATCGATCGCAACGTGTCGGCCTGGGCTTTGCCGCGCGATTCGGCGAGCGCTTCGGCGAGGTTCGCGAAAAGCAGCGTGAACCACAGCCACGCGACGAGCTGGAGATTGAACATCCCGGCATCGCGGAAGAGCAGGATCGTGCAGACGACCGCGCCGAGCCAGACGGTGAACATCACCGGGTTCCGCCATTGGACGCGCGGGTCGAGTTTCCGGAGGCTGGGCAGGGCCGCGCTTTTCAGGAGTGCGGGATCGAAGATCGAGGAGCGAGGTTTCATCCTGCTCCGACGATGCCACCGCTCCGCCGGATCGGGTGTTAAGCCGTGGTCCGGACGCGTTAAGAATGTGCTAAGGCCGTCTTGCCTCCGCCGGACGGGACGTCAGGATCGGCTCATGTCCCACACGTTTCCCGATGGAAAATGCCGTTGCCCGTGGTTGCCGGCGGACCGCCCGCTTTACACGGAATACCACGACACCGAGTGGGGCGTGCCTTCGCGGGATCCGCGCCACCTTTTCGAAATGATCTGCCTCGAGGGCATGCAGGCCGGGCTTTCCTGGTGGACCATCCTCCAGAAGCGCGAGCACTACCGGAAAGTCTTCCACAACTTCGATCCGGTGAAGGTTTCCAAAATGACCGACGCCCAGCTCGAAAAACTCGTCCTCGATGCGGGGATCATCCGCCACCGCGGGAAAATCTTCGCCATCCGTGAAAATGCGAAGGCCTGGCTGAAGCTCGAAAACCCGGTCGAATGGCTGTGGAGCTTCGTCGGCGGAAAGCCCAAACGGAGCAAACTCAAGGAGATGGGGGATTTCCTCACCAAGACCCCCGAGTCCGACGCCCTTTCGAAGGCCCTGCGGAAAGCGGGGTTCAATTTCGTCGGCTCCACGACCCTGCATGCCTTCATGCAGGCGGTCGGCATGGTGGAGGACCACACGGTGAACTGTTATCGTAAAAAAGAGATTTCGTGACAGTGCGGGGTCGGGTTGTTAGTCCCTGCGCTAATCCATGGCAAACAACCCATCCACGAAGCCCGACTGGGAGGCACTCTCCCACCGTCCCGAGTTCCGGGAGCTCATCGCGGCGAAGAAACGCTTCATCATTCCTTACTGCGTTTTCTTCGTCATCTACTACTTCCTGTTCCTCTATCTGGTCGGCTGGCATCCGGAGATCATGAAGAAGCCGGTGCTCGGAAAAGTGAACTGGGCCTACCTTTTCGCCCTCTCCCAATTCTTCATGGCCTGGTCCCTTGCCTGGATCTACGTCCGCAAATCCGCCCAATTCGACCGTCTGGCCGCCGAGGTCATCAAAAACGAAACCCACTGACCTCTCTCTGATATGGCAATCGCAATGTTCCTCGCCTTCGTGGCGCTCACCCTCGGCATCACTCTCTGGAGCGCCAAGAAAAACACCGGCTCCAGCGCCTATTTCGCCGCCGGCCGGTCGATCAAAGGCTGGCAGAACGGCCTCGCCGTCGCGGGTGACTACATGTCCGCCGCATCGTTCCTCGGCATCACCGGGATGATCGCGTTCTTCGGCTTCGACGGCTTCATGTATTCCGTCGGCTGGCTCGTCGCCTACCTGACCGTCCTCTTCATCGTCGCCGAACCGCTCCGCAACGCGGGCAAGTACACGATGGCCGACCTTCTCGCCTATCGTCTCCAGGCACGTCCCGTCCGTGCGGCCGCTTCGCTGAGCACGCTCACCGTTTCCACCTTCTACATGGTCGCGCAGATGATCGGTGCGGGCTGGCTCGTGAAAAACCTGCTCTCCCACATCCCGTGGATCTCCACCAACAGCGCCATCATCGGCGTCGGCTGCCTCATGATCGTCTATGTCGTCTTCGGCGGCATGCACGGCACCACCTGGGTCCAGATCATCAAGGCGGTCCTGTTGATGACGGGCACCATCTTCCTGAGCATCCTCGTGATGAAGCAGTTCGGCTACAGCTTCGCGAAATTCTTCGATGCGATCTCATCGCTCACCTACACCGATCCGAAAACCACAGTCGAAGTGACCCGCAACTTCCTCGATCCCGGGATGAAATTCGGTCTCGAAGTCACGAAAGGCTGGGGACCGCTCGATCTCATCTCGCTCGGACTCGCGCTCGTGTTCGGAACCGCCGGTCTGCCCCACGTCCTCGTCCGTTTCTACACCGTGCCGGACGCCAAGACCGCCCGCAGTTCGGTCGTCTGGGCCATGGTCATCATCGGCGTGTTCTACATCCTCACCACCTTCCTCGGGTTCGGTGCGGCCACGCTGCTCAAGCCCGATCACATCGTCAGTGAAAACATGTCGGCCCCGCAGCTCGCGCAGTTCCTCGGCGGCGATGTCTTCTTCGCCTTCATCTCCGCGGTGGCGTTCGCAACCATCCTCGCCGTCGTCGCCGGCCTGACCATCAGCGCCAGCACCTCGTTCGCCCACGATTTCTACACGAACGTGATCAACCACGGAAAGGAAGTGGCTCCTGACAAGGAAGTGAAGATCGCCCGCATCGCCGCCTTCTTCGTCGGCGGCATCTCGATCATCCTCGCGATCAAGCTCCAGTCGATCAACGTCGCGTTCCTTGTGGGCCTCGCCTTCGCCGTCGCCTCATCCGCGAACCTTCCGGTCATCGTGCTCTCGGTGTTCTGGAAACGCTTCAGCACCGCCGGTGCCGTCTGCGGCCTGCTCGGCGGATTGATCGCCAGCATCCTGCTCATCGTCATCAGCCCGAGCGTCATGGGCATCGACGGCCCGACGGTCGAAGCCGCGAAGCGCCACCTCATCCAGGCCGAGCCGATCTTCAAGCTCACCAACCCGGGCATCGTCAGCATCCCGTTCGGCTTCCTCTGCGCGATCCTCGGTTCGCTCTTCTTCCGCGAGAAATCCTCCGAAGAGAAATTCGCCGAATTCAGCGTCCGCGCCCACACCGGCCTCGGCGCCGAGAAGGCGATCGATCACTGAAGATCCCCAATCCTCCAAGGGGCGGTCGAAAGACCGCCCCTTTTTCGTCTCCAAAATGTAGCGGCAACCGAAGGTGGAGGGCCTGGATCCCTTCCAAGGAAGCCCTCAATCTGCGACCGTCGCATTTTACCGGCCCAAAACGCCCGAAAACACCCGCGCAACGCCATTCGTCATCCTGACAATCGCCTCCTGCCGTCTGACAATCGCGTCCTCCCGATCCGCAACGCCCGCTTTCGGTCTGACAATCGCCTTCCGCACCTTGTCAACGCCCGCCGTCAGCCTGGCAACGGCGTCCCGCGGCCTGACAACGCCTTCCTCCATCCTGACAATCGCCCGCTGCAAATCCGCAAAGCCTTCCTGCGGTCTGACAACGGCGTCTCGCGGCCTGTCAATCGCCTGATACCGGTTGTCAATTGCCGCCTTCGCCGCCGCAATCGCGTCTTCCATCGGCGCAATTACGACGTTTCCAACGACATCCAACAAAATCCCGTATTCGGCGAATTCGCCTTACGGGATCTTGTTAAATGCGGAATAACCACGCATTATAATGGGGTATGGATGATAAACAAAACAACCTGATCGACTGCTTCCGCGTCCGCCTGACCTTCCTTGACGATCCAGCCAACACGCCGGTCTGGCAGGGCAACCCTCCCATCAAGTTCACCCAGAAGGCCGCACTTGCCAAAACCCAGCTCGCGGAAATCGACGACGTCGGCGGCAGGCAATCCCTCCGCATCACCGGTGCCGCCGCCGACAAGGATCGCGAGGAAACCGATCTCGAGAACACCGCCCACACCATGGCCCGCGCGATCGTCATCTTCGCCCACGACAGCCACAACGAAACGCTCGCTGCCAAATACGACCTGCCGTTCCGCGCCTGGAGCCGTCTCCGCGATGAACAGCTCCTCGAGAAATGCCGCCAGCTCAAAACCGATGCCGCCGCTTTTTCCAACGATGAGGAAGCCCAGACCCACGGAATCACCCCGGCCGCTGTCAAAAAGCTCTCCGACGCGATCGACACCTACGAGAGATTCATCTCCGCCCCCACCATCGGCATCAGCGAACGCAAGGCCCTCACCGCCCGCCTGAAAACCGAACTGCGAGAACTGAAACGCCTCTTCGACCAGCTCGACGGCCTCAGCCTCCAATTCCGCGGCACCCCGGAAGGCGACAAGTTCGTCCGCAAATGGCTCGCCACCGCCCAGATCATCGACCGCGGCCACGGCCCGAAAGAAGAAGACCCCAAACCCACCCCCGGCCCGACCCTGTGAAATAACGGTCAACGAAAATTCCCCAAAGCGCTTCCCCCGAAAGGAGGAAGCGCTTTTTCGTGAAATGAAATGTAGGGGCGCTCTATGAGCGCCCGTGATTCCTCCCTTCCGTCGAATCCTCCCGATCCTGCCGCCTTTTCCACTTCCCGCCCCAGCCGCGTTTGTTAGAACTTCAGGCGACTCCGCCTGAACCATGTCATCGCCCGAACCGCCGCCCTACACCATCACCCCGGCGATCCTCTCGCTGGTGGCGGAGATTGCCGGCGAGGTGGGACGCATCGGCGCATTGTCGGGGGAGGGGCAGGTTCCGAAGCTCCGCCGTGAGAACCGCATCCGAAGCGTGCATGCCTCATTGGCCATTGAGAACAACACGCTCACCTTGGACCAGGTCACCGCGGTGCTTTCCGGCAAACGCGTCCTCGGACCGGCCCGCGAGATCCACGAGGTGGAGAACGCCTTCGCCGCCTACGACGCCCTTCCATCATGGAAGCCATCGTCCTCGAAAGATCTGTTGGCGGCCCATCGCATCATGCTTTCCGGTCTCGTGCCGGATGCCGGGAAATTCCGCACCCGTTCCGTCGGCATCGCCCAAGGGCAGCGGATCGTCCATCTCGCTCCACCGGCCGCCCGCGTGCCCGGCCTGATGAAGGATCTGCTCGGTTGGCTCAAACGGACCGATGCCCATCCGCTCATCGCCGGTTGTGTCTTCCACTACGAACTCGAGTTCATCCATCCCTTCGCCGATGGAAACGGCCGGATGGGCCGCCTCTGGCAGACGCTCATCCTCAGCCAATGGAATCCGCTCTTCGCCTTCCTGCCCGTGGAGTCCGTCATCCGTGACCAGCAGGAAGCCTATTACAAGGTGCTCGCCGCCTGCGACAAGGCGGGGAACTCCACCGCGTTCATCGAATTCCTGCTCAAAGCCCTGCGGACCGCCCTCGGCGAAGCCGCCGCCTCCGTTCAGTCATCAGGCAAACAAGGCACCAAGTCGGCACTAAGTCGGCACCAAGTCGCGATCCTCCGCCAATGCCGCACCGAAACCTCCATCGCCGAACTCATGGCCATCGCGGAACGCAGCGACCGCACGAAGTTCCGGAACCAGATCCTCAAGCCGCTCCTTGAAGCCGGCTGGGTTGAAATGACCCTCCCCGAAAAGCCCAACAGCCGCCTTCAGAAATACAGAACCACGGAAGAAGGCCGAAGGATGATGGGTGAATAACTACCGGATTCCTTCCAACGCATCATCTGATGCGATCAGGAGTTGGTGAAGGAAGTTATCAGCAAAGCGGACAATCGGATAATCGAGAAGGGAATGAAGGAGTTGTTTGAGGAGCGCTCGGGATGAGCAAGAAAGCTGGCTTCTGAGCCGGAAATCGCCTATGTCGTCGCCAACGGTATGAAATATCTGGCGATCTTCCTCCCCTTGATCCTGCAGCTCGCGGTACATGCCGACGAAGGGAAATCGAGGGTGCTGCCCTTCAAGGTATCCGAGGTCGGAGCGGACAAGTCGGAGCTGATGAAGATCTTTACCGCAGTGCAGATCAAAGATCGCGAGGACCTTTTTGGCATCCCGCAGAGTTATCGAATCATCCAGGTGATCGGTAAAAAGGAGTTTCTCGTTCAAGTATTGCCCGCAGGCAAAAGAATACTTTGGCTGAAAACCCTCAATGAAATAAGCGCCGCTGATGGAGAGGTAATCCGAGATATTTATGCGGTTGTGTCAGAGAGGACCCGGTCATATACAAATATCCAAGGCGCGAAAGCGACGGTTCGAATTGCCGAGGAGATCATCCCGCCTCCTTTCATGAAGCAGGAGGCTTTCGTTTCTCTCCTGAAATCCGGAAAAACCTGGACACTTCCCGCTTTCAAATCGGTGAGCTGTCAGCGCTGCTTCGGTGATGGAAAGTTGTCCGTCCTCCAAGGAAGTGCGGACTGCCCCGACTGCGATCGGAAAGGATCAACCTCTTTCGATCTTCTGGTCACTTGGTGACGCTTTCGCCACCGCCCTTGCCTTCCGCTGTCAGGTTTCCGAAATAGGGGTTCCCGTTGATATCGGGGATGGAGCGCCGGTGGTGACGGGACTGTCCTTTCCAGCAAAATCCAAGTTTATCCCGCGTGGACCTACCTTCCGGAACTTTTATAAAACCTTGGTTTTTGGAGTCGGCTGACGGACTCGAACCGTCGACCTGCTGATTACAAATAAGAGATTCTACCGCTGAGTTACATTCTTTTCAGGATCTAACCAACGCCAGGCCGATTGCAGTGTATCACTCTCATCCGGGGTCTTGTCGGTGCGGATGGCTTTGATCCTTGGGAAGCGGAGGGCGAGGCCGGAGTCGTGTCTGGGGGAGGGGCGGATGGCGTCGAAGGCGATTTCGAGGACGACGTTCGGTTCGACGATGTGTTTGCGGCGCTCGGTTTTGAGGGTGAGCGCTTGAAGTGTTCCAAGATCTTTGATCTTGTCCTCCGTCAGATCGAAGCTCGCTTCGCATGGACTACAATCATCGGATTGCGATTCACTGAATTAGACAGAGGACGAGAATGCATCCATGAAAACCCTCATCCCGATTTTGTTTCTGTTGTGCGCCGGATGGCTGGCGGCGGACGAGCCTACTGCGGCGATTCCGAAGGCAGAGGAGTATCGAGCCACGGAATATGAGACGTGGCAGGAACTCGGGAAACAGATCGTTCCTGTTGCGGATCTGGAGCATGGCACGTTGGTAGATGTCATCCGGGTTTGCCGCTTGGCGCAAACGAAGAGTCCGGAAGAAGGCGGAATCGTCTTTGCCGACGCGCCTCCGGAGCTTACGGGAAAGACGATCGATTTCGATTGGTCCACGCTCCGGACGACCGAAGTGGCGCTATCCGAGTTGATCCGGCGCGCGGCGGAGAACGGCAAGGCGACTCTGGTGCAGGAAGGAAGGAGCGTTTTGTTCAAAGCGATGAATTACGCGGTGGTCGAAAAGGAAAGGGCCTTTGGCGCGGAAGAGATTGAGGTGAAGAATTGGCTGGAGAGAGTGATCATTCCACGGGTGGAACTTACGGATACGACGCTCTCCGAGGCGGCGGAGTTTCTCAGGATGCGTACAGCAGAAATCGATTCGCTTGAGGCTCGGAAGGGGCCATCAATGCTTGTCTCAGGACATGAACTCAGGACGGCGAGAATAGGGAAACTGTATCTCCGGAACGTGACATTTTGGAATCTTCTGCATGTTCTGGCAGAGAAGGCCAAGGCGGAGGTGGACATCGTGGATGACATCGTCGTGTTCCATGGTCATGGAAGCAAAGTTCCTGATTTCAATGCGAAGGAGGGCACCCTCGAGGCACGAATCAAAGAACGTCTCGGTAAGAAGATCGTTCCGCGGGTGGAATACGAGAACGTGACTTTGGTCGACGCCGTGGATTTCATGCGAATGAGGGATGCGGAGATATCTTCTGAAGCGGAAAGGGCCGAAAGGATCGACTTTCGGATTGCTCCTGAACTGCGTGAGCGCCGCATCTCTGAGATTAGGATCAGGAATGTATCCCAGTGGAAGTTGATCAAACTCTTCGCGATGGAATCGGGGACGGAATTGGAATTCGGGGAGAACTTCGTGAGGTTTGTGGAGGCACCCACACCTGCTGCGGAGTCTGATGATCCGCCTTCATCGGAACCGGTTGAAGCGAAGGGTTCGCCATTGATGGCGAATCTCCGGTGGATCGTTGTGGGGGTTGTCGCTTGTGTCGTCGGGTTCAGTTTTTGGCTGACGCGGAGGATGGCGCGGTCGTAACAGCGACGGTCATAGACCGACGCTACATTCATTAGGAACCTACCAACGCCCAGGCGGACTGGAGGGTGTCGATCTCATCCGGGGTTTTGTCAGTGCGGATGGCTTTGATTCTTGGGAAGCGGAGAGCGAGGCCGGAGTCGTGTCTGGGGGACGGACGGATGGCGTCGAAGGCGATTTCGAGGACGACGTTCGGTTCGACGATGTGTTTGCGGCGCTCGGTTCTGAGGGTGTGGCGCTTGAAGTGTTCGGTGAGGTCCTCGATCTCCTCGTCGGTGAGGCCGGAGTAGGCTTTGCCGAGGACCTTGAGGGCGCCGGTTTCCTCGTCGCGGACGGCGAAGGTGTAGTCGGAGAGGACGTCGGAGCGTTTGCCGTGGCCTTGCTCGGCGGCGACGACGATGCAGTCGAGCGTGGGCATGACGCCTTTGAGCTTGATCCACGATTGGCCGCGGCGGCCGGGTGAGTAGGGGCTGTCGGGATCCTTGGCGATGAGGCCTTCGTGGCCTTCCTGCAGGGCGCTTTTGAAAAGGGATTCGATTTCCGAGGCATCGGCCGCGGGGATCAGCGTGATGAGTTCGAAGGGAAGGGGGAGCGCGAGATGCTCGAGCCGGGCGCGGCGTTCCTGGAGCGAGTTGGAGAGCAGGTCCTCGCCATCCCGCCAGAGCAGGTCGAAGGCGATGAAGCGGAGCGGCACGGAGAGCTCATGTTCCGCGTCGCTCAGGAAAAGATCCGCGTTCACCGTGCTGCGGCCGAGGCGTTTCTGGAGGTCGGAGAATCCGAGTTTGCGGCCTTCCGCGAAGGCGATGAGCTCGCCGTCGAGGATCAGGTCGCCGGGCAGTTGTCGGGCGGCTTCGAGAAGCTCCGGGAATTCGTCGTCGAGCGGGCGGAGATCGCGTGAGAACAGCGCGACTTCATCGCCGAACTTGTGGAGCTGCGCGCGGATGCCGTCGTATTTCGGCTCCAGCCAGACGGGAGGTGAAAACGGGAGCTGTCCGAAAAGCGGAAGATCGCTTTCGACATCGCGCTCGAGCGGTGAGGCGAGCATGCATTTCACCGGGACGAGCGGGCGCAGGCGGGCTTCATCGAGCTGCTGGTAGCGCGCGAGCACGGCGGTTTCACCGATGTTTCCGGTGAGCATGTTCGCATGCCGGATTTCCGTCGGGTCCGCTTTGAACGCGAGGGCGATCGCGTCTTCGACGATGCCTTCCTTCAGGCCGATCCGGAGATCGCCGGTCAGCAGCTTGACAACGGTTTCACCCTCCATCGGGTGCAAGGTGGCGAGCCGTGCGGCGAGTCTCTCGATGCGATCGAGCGATCCGGTGGACGAAGCGAGCGAGAGGAAGAATTGCTCCAGCCCCGCGAGGTCGAGCGGCTCGGGTTTCAACGGCAGTTCCTGGATGAACAACCGGGTGGTGCGGGCGGCATCGTTCTGGGCGAGCGAGATTTCGCGGTAGCGTTCCTCTTTCGCGCCGGGCATCGACAGGAGCGCGCGGCGGATGGTGGCCGATCCGGCGTGGAGGGGCCGGCGTCCGCGGCTGCGGGGCAGCGCTTCACCGGTCAGCCAGAAGGCGGAAAGCCGGAGGTCCTGATCGCTTTCCAGGCCGGCGAAATACGATGCGAGGAATTTGGTCTTCGCGACGCGGCTGCTGGTTTCACCGACGAGACGGCAGAGATCGCTGAAGTCCGCCAAGGTGCAGATGACGCGGTTGTGGCGGGCGGCGATGGATGAGCCGAAGCGTTTGGCGGCTTCGCCTCCCATGGAGAGTTCGAGCTGGTCGTTGCCCATCGCGCTCCAGGCGTCGATGCGTTTCGCGCGGAGCTCGGCGGCGAACTCGAGCGCGTAGCCGTGGACGATGAGCACGCGTTTCGGCCGCACGCGCTGGATGCACTCCATCAGGCCCGGGTGATCCGCATGATCGGAAAGCGGGATCGCCTCATCGACGCGGTAGCGGTATTTCGCGCCGGGCTGCATCGCCCAGCCGCTGAGCATGGCGACGCGTTTCGCTTTCAGGCCGCGCAGGATCTTCGAACGCACGGCATTCGGCGGTGCGATGAGCGCGTAACCCGGCGGGATGTGGCCGTCGAAGATGACCGGCTCCGGGAGATCGACACCGGCCGCGCGGCAGGCGGTGGTCATCGCCGCGACATTCGGATGCAGCATCACGGGGACCTCATGTTCGGCCAGAAGGGCGAGTGTTTCCTGGGCTTTCCCGAGCGGGTAGCCGAGAAGCACCGGCGTTTCGCCATCGGTGAAGGCGTCGTGGACGAAGCGCAGGATCGACGATTCGATTTCGAGCGGGTTCGGAAATTCAAACGCGGGGAGACCGAAGGTCGTCTCCATGATCAACGTGTCGGCGTTGATGAAATTGACGGGCTCGGCGGTGCGTCCGCGGCGGGTCTTGAAATCCCCGGTGTAGAGCAGGCTGGCGTTGTCCTTGATGCGGACGACATGGAGCATCGCGGAGCCGGCGATGTGGCCGGCGGGCAGCAGGCGGATGCGGTGGCCGTTCTCGACGATGGGGACCTGGAAGGGCAGCGCCTGGATGCGGTTTTCCGGAAGGTGGAACCGGGAGTGCACCAATTTCGCCGTCACATCGGAGCAGAGCGCGGACTCATGCCGGGCGAAATGGTCGGCGTGGGCGTGGGAAACGAAGGCACGCGGTTTCGCATCCCATGGGTCGAGCCAGAGGTCCAGATCCGGTAGGTGGATGCCGCGGTTGAAACGAACTTCGATCAAATCATTGTGGGTGCCAACCAGCACAGATTGAAGCCGTCCGTTGGAACGTCAACCGATGGAAATCAGCGTTTAATAGACCGGTGCGCCCGAAGGGTCCTGATAGGTCGCCTCCTGCCGTTGCTGGCGCTTCTCCTGCATCTTGTTTTTGCTCCAGTTGAAGCCCTGTTTGATGTCCCGGCCGATTCCGACGGTGGTGTTGCAGGAGCAGAGCCCGAGGGCGAGCAGGGCCAGGCAGACAAATTTCATGGGAATCATTTTACCGCGTAAAAAGGTTCGGGAAAGTTAAATTTCCGCGGGATTGGGTCTTTCGTTCCTAGTTCGGATTTGACCCAAGGGGGGTTCCGGGTGCTCATTGCCGGGTGTCCGCCGAACCGGTTTCTCCGCCTGATCGTGAACCGTTGTTCGTCGCCCGTGGGATCACCAAGGTTTACCCGGGGGAGATCGAAGTGGTCGCGCTCGCCGGGGTGGATCTGGATCTTTACGAAGGGGAGCTGGTCGTTCTCCTCGGCCCGTCCGGCAGCGGGAAGTCGACGTTGCTCAACATCCTCGGCGGACTGGATACGCCGACCGAAGGTTCGCTGAAATACCGCGGCGAGGATCTGGCGAACGCGGACGAGCGGACGCTGACGAATTTCCGCAGGGATGCGGCGGGGTTCATCTTCCAGTTCTACAACCTGATCCCCAGCCTGACCTCGCG
>DATLIO010000416.1:0-3698 GCA_035539355.1 Luteolibacter sp. | reverse complement strand
GTTGAGTGCCATCGCCCACCCTATTCGGGGAGGAATCATAACGCCGGCCCATTCAGGCCCCATCAAAACATTCACATTCCACCATCATGCCCGAGATTCCAGACGTCGAAAAAAAGAATCACCGCCTCAGCCTCAGCGCCGAGTCCGCACGCAACCTCGCCACCGCCACCGTCACCCCGCCGCAGTGGGATGACATCACGCCACGCTGGCTCCACATCCTCCTCCCTTGGGTCGATGTCGATGGCGGCGTCTATCGCGTCAACCGCGTGAAACGCAAAGCCAACGGCCTTGCGGTCGATCTCCTCACCGTCGACGACGGCGAACCGAAACTTCCCGCCACTTTCGTCGATTACGAAAACGATCCGCAGGAATACCATCTCTCCTCGATCCAATCGGTCCTCCACACCCACACCCGCGTCACCGACCTTTACAGCAACGCGGTCGACCAGCTCCGCGAACAGGTCCGCCTCACCGTGGAAGCCGTGAAGGAGCGCGAGGAATGGGAACTCCTCAACCACGCCGACTTCGGTCTCGTCAATGTCGTCGCCGATTCCCAGGTGATCAAAACCCGCAAGGGCACGCCGACTCCTGATGACCTCGACGAACTGATCAAGCTCGTCTGGAAAAAGCCCGCCTTCTTCCTCGCCCATCCGTATGCGATCGCCGCGTTCGGCCGCGAAGCCACCCGCCGTGGTGTTCCGCCACCGACCGTCACCCTCTTCGGTTCGCCGTTCATCACCTGGCGCGGCATCCCGCTCATCCCGAGCAACAAGCTCGCGATCGACAAGAAGGGCAAGACCAGCATCCTGCTTCTCCGCGTCGGTGAGAAACAACGCGGCATCGTCGGACTTCAGAAAGCCGGTGTCACCGGTGAGATCGAGCCCGGCCTTTCCGTCCGCTACATGGGCACGAACGAACACTCGATCGCTTCCCATCTCGTGACCCGTTACTTCTCCGTCGCGAAACTCGGGGAAGACGCCATCGCCCGCCTCGACGACGTGTCGATCACCAACTACCACGAGTATGTCTGACCTTCGCCTTGAACCGGGCCTCCTCAACGGGGCCCACGCCGATCCGTTCGCCGGCATCATCGCGAAGCTGGCGAACGAGATTTTCAACGAAGGCCGCCTGCCCGCGACCTCCGCGGATACTCTGCCGTCGTCCGAGCAATTCCAGCAACCCGTCACTCCTCCGACCACCGTCGCAGGAGCGCCGTCGCAGCTTCCCGGAAATTCGGCCGCTCCCGCCGCCCCGGCACCATCGCAAGGCAGCAACATCGACCTCTCCGGCGGCTTCCCGTCGTCCCACAATCCCGATGCGCCGCCACCGGTGCATCCGACCGTGGTCGCGGCGGAGCCTCACGAAGACACTCCGGGATCCGGAACTCCGCAGGGCAGTCATGTCCCCGGCTCGAAGGATTCCCACGAATTCGGCGAACCGGCGTTCAAGACATGGGACCGGAGGTCACCGGAAAAGCCGCACTCGATCTGGGAACCGGACACAGCCGGCGTCCCGTCGGACACCGACTTCTATTTCCTGCAGCATCTGGCCCCGCCATCCTCCGCTTCAGGCGTCGCATTTCCCCGCGCGAATCCTTCGGCACCCTTCACGTCGTTCGACATTGAAGGCGTGCGTCGGGATTTCCCCGCGCTGCACCAACGGGTGAACGGTCATCCGCTCGTCTGGCTCGACAACGCCGCCACCACCCACAAGCCGCAGGCCGTCATCGACGCCACCTCCAGCTTCTACGGTCGCGACAACTCGAACATCCACCGCGCGGCCCACACGCTCGCCGGACGTTCGACCGAGCTTTTCGAAGCGGGCCGTGAAAAGGTCCGCCAGTTCCTCGGCGCCGCCGATGCGAAGGAAATCGTCTTCGTCCGCGGCACCACCGAAGGCATCAACCTCGTCGCCCAAAGCTGGGGCCGGAAAAACGTCGGCGCCGGTGATGAGATCCTGATCAGCAATCTCGAGCACCACGCGAACATCGTTCCGTGGCAGCTTCTCGCCGAACAAACCGGAGCCAGCCTCCGGGTCATTCCGATGAACGATCGCGGGGAGTTGATTCTTGAAGAACTGCCGAAGCTGCTCACCGACAAAACCAAGATCGTTTCCGTGACCCAGGTCTCGAACGCCCTTGGCACGATCAATCCCGTTGAGGAAATCATCGCCCTCGCCCATGCACGCGGCATCCCCGTGCTTGTCGATGGCGCGCAATCCACCCCGCACATCCCGATCAACGTGCAGGCCATGGACGCCGATTTCTTCGTCTTCTCCGGCCACAAAGTTTTCGGACCCACCGGCATCGGGGCACTCTATGGAAAATCGCATCTGCTCGAGGAAATGCCACCATGGCAGGGCGGCGGCCACATGATCAAGGACGTCACCTTCGAACGCACGATCTACAACCATGCTCCGGAGAAATTCGAAGCCGGCACTCCCGACATCGCCGGGGTCGTCGGACTCGGAGCCGCCATCGACTACATGTTCCGCGTCGGCATCCCCGCGATCGCCGCCTACGAGCATTCGTTGCTGGAATACGCGACCCCGCTGCTCCACGGCATCCCCGGCCTGCGTCCGATCGGCACCGCCCACAACAAAGCGAGCGTCCTCGGTTTCGTGATCCCTGGCATTCCGAATGACAAGATCGCCAAGCATCTCGACCAGCAGGGCATCGCCGTCCGCGGCGGCCATCACTGCGCGATGCCGGCGTTGAGGCATTTCGGAGTGGAATCCACCGTCAGACCTTCCCTCGCCTTCTACAACACCTTCGCGGAAGTCGACCTGCTCATCGCGGCCCTGCATCAGCTCGTCCGTCATTGAACCACCATGATCCAGCTCTCCATTCCGGGCTTCGGCGAACTCGCGCTCAGCCATCTCGTCATCGACTACAACGGCACCCTTGCCCAGGATGGAAAGCTGCTTCCGGGAGCAAGGGAAGTCCTTCACACCGCGGCGAAGGACCTCAACATCCACGTGCTCACCGCCGATACCTTCGGTCTGGCCGCCGGCCAGCTTTCCGGACTTCCGGTGACCCTCACTGTCCTGTCTCCTGACAACCAGGCCGAGGCGAAGCGCTCCTTTGTCGAAAGCCTCGGCGCTTCCTCAACCGTCGCCATCGGCAACGGCCGGAACGACCGTGGCATGCTCGCCGAATCCGCCCTTGGAATCGCCGTGATCCAAGGCGAAGGTGCCGCCGCGGCGGCGATCACCTCAGCCGACATCGTCGCCGCCAACGTCCTCGACGCCTTCGATCTGCTCAATCATCCGAAACGCCTCATCGCAACGCTCCGTTCCTAGACGCCATGGCCACCATCACACCCGCCGCCCTCGGCAAACTGCTTGGGGAAAATCCGAACGCCGAAGTCATCGACGTCCGCACTCCGCTCGAGTTCGGCGAAGTCCATGCCACAGGCGCGAAAAACCTGCCTCTCGATTCACTGGATCCGGCTGACATCCCCACCGGAAACCCCGTCTACATCCTCTGCCGTTCCGGCCAACGCGCCACGAAAGCCGCCGATAAACTTTCCGCAACCCACCAACCCATCGTCGTGGAAGGTGGAACGCTCGCATGGATCGACGCCGGCCTTCCCGTCGTCCGTGGCACCAAGAAAGTCATCAGCCTGGAACGTCAGGTCCGCATCGCGGCGGGATCCCTCGTACTGACGGGTTTCCTCGTCGGCTGGTTCCTCCATCCC
>DATLIO010000415.1:0-8624 GCA_035539355.1 Luteolibacter sp. | reverse complement strand
TCGACAAGCTGTGCGAGGAACGGCTCCGGAAACGCGGATTGCTCGGTTTCGACGACGTGAAGGTGCTGATGGGGCAGTGGGTGTCCGGCGAGGACGCACGGCTCAGGAGGGAAGCCGTGGATTTCCGGTTGGATGCCCGATACGACCACTGGCTGCTCGACGAGTTCCAGGACACGAGCGGACCGGACTGGTCGGGCCTGTTCCCGCTGATCGACGAGGCGGCTTCGGACGATGCGAATACGATGTTCATCGTAGGTGACAAGAAGCAGGCGATCTATGGTTGGCGCGGAGGGAAGGTGGGGTTGTTCGATGATGTGATCGGCCGATACCAACTCGAACCCGGAAGGATGTTCGAATCATTCCGTTCCTGTCCCGAAGTGCTCGCGTTGGTGAACCGGGTTTGCGGTGATCTGGAAACGATGCGTTCGCTTTTCGGGGAGGCCGCGGAGCGATGGGAATGGGAAGACCACATTTCCGCGCCGGGTTTGCAGGATCCTTCGTATCGCGGTGAGTCGAGGGTCGAGGTGACCGGTGACTGGGAGGAGAGGATCGCGAGGACGGCGGAAATTCTCAAGGAGATCGGAGCCGGTTCGCGGGCGATGACCTGCGGGGTGTTGCTGCGCAGCAACACGAAGGTCAGGGAGATTTCGGATTTCCTGCGCGATGAGGGATTCGATGTGATCGAGGATGGAAGACGCGAACCGTCGAAGGACAATCCGGTGGGTGTCGTTTTCTGGCATCTGCTGAAATGGCTCGCGAATCCGGAGGACTCGTTCGCGTGGGAGGTGGTGGAGATGTCGCCGCTTGCGGCCGTGTTGCGCGGACGTTTCGCGGATTCATCGGCGGCGATCTGGGAAGGGCTGACGACGGAAGTTTCGATGAACGGCTTCGCCGCGATGATCGAAAGGATCGCGGAGGCCTGTTGGGAAAATTGGTCGGCGTTCGGAAGACGGCGGGCGGGCGATATCATCGGCGCGCTTTCGGCATTCGATGCGAGCGGCTCGGTGACCGCGGCTGAAGCGGCGGATTGGGTCGGCCGTCTGGAGGTTTCGCAGAGTCCGGGGATCGCGGCGGTGCAGGTGATGACCGTCCACAAGTCGAAGGGACTGGGTTTCGATGCGGTGATCCTGCCGGACATCCCGCAGGACGTGGTGCCATCGGCGGGTGATTTCGATGTGGCGGAAGGGGATGGCTGGATCTGCCAGCCGCCGGCTTCATGGGCCCGCGCGTTGCTGCCTGAAATGGTGGCGGCGGAGAAACGTTGGGCGGCGGATCAACGGTATGAAGCGATGTGTCTGCTCTATGTGGCGCTGACGCGGGCGAAGCGCGGGCTTTATGTGCTGTTGGAGCCACCTTCGAAATCGATGGCCGAGGACAAGGCGTCGCTTTCGAACTGGCTGGCGACTTCCGTGGAATCCACCGGAACGGCGGGTGATGTGATTTTCCAGGAGGGCAAGTCGGATTGGGTGGGGAATGTCCCGTTGATTCCGGAAAAAGAAGAAGCAGCTTCCGCGGCCTTGTTGGGCGAAGCCGTGCCGAGGAGGAATCGCACGACGCCCAGCGGTGAGAAGAAGCAGGTTCCCGGGCCGATTTCGGTGGGCGGGATGAAATTCGGCACCGAGGTGCACGCGATTTTCGAAGGGATCGGTTGGATCGATGAAGGCGCACCCCGGTTTCCATCCACCGAAGCCGGAAGGCGGGTCGCGGACTTGTTAGGGGAAACCTCCGTTCAATCCCTGTTCGCCCGCAGGGGGCGGGAAATCGAACTTTTCCGGGAGCAGGGGATCGAAGCGATCGTCGACGGCCGCTGGTTGAGCGGTGCGATCGACCGTTTGCACGTGCACCGGTCGGGAGGAAAGGTGGTCCGCGTCGAGGTGATCGATTTCAAGACCGATGCCGTGAATTCGGGGGCGGAACTGGCCGAGAAGTATCGCGGTCAGATGAACGCCTACCGGAATGTGATGAAGCAGGCTTATCCGGACGCGGAGGTGGATTGCCTCCTGATCTCCACCACGCTGCGGAGCGTGGCGTCGGTTTGATCAGGTGATCGGGCGGACAGGCACGCCGCGTTCCGCGAAATGGCGCTTGGCTTCACCGACGGTGTGTTTTCCGAAGTGGAAGATGCTGGCCGCGAGGACGGCGTCCGCCTTGCCGCGTTCGAGGACATCGACCATGTGGTCGAGGTTTCCGGCGCCGCCGCTGGCGATGACCGGGATGCCGACGGCGGATGAAACCGCGGCGGTGAGCTCGATGTCGTAACCGGCCTGGGTGCCGTCGGAGTCCATGCTGGTGAGGAGGATTTCCCCGGCGCCGCGGCGCCAGACTTCCTTGGCCCATTCGACGGCATCGAGATCGATGCGGGTGCGGCCGCCGTGGGTGTAGACGTTCCATTTGCCGGGGCCGTCGCGTTTCGCGTCGATGGCGACGACGATGCACTGGCTGCCGAAGATTTTCGCACCGTCATCGACGATCTTCGGGTTGGTGACGGCGGAGGTGTTGACCCCGACCTTGTCCGCGCCGGCGAGGAGCATTTCGCGCATGTTGTCGACGTTGCGGATGCCTCCGCCGACGGTGAGCGGGATGAAACATTTCTCCGCGGTGCGCCGGACGACATCGACCATCGTGTTGCGGTTGTCGGACGAGGCGGTGATGTCGAGGAAAACGAGCTCGTCGGCCTGCTGGGCGTTGTAGGCGATGGCGGCTTCCACGGGGTCGCCGGCGTCGATCAGGTCGACGAAATTGACGCCTTTGACGACGCGGCCGTCGGTCACATCGAGGCAGGGGATGATTCGTTTCGCGAGCACGCGGGAAAGAAAGCGGGGAAGTTGCCGTCCGCCAAGCAAAACGCCCGGCCGCTTCGGAAAGCGGACGGGCGTTTCGTGGGAAAGCGTGGTTGGATCAGTCCAGTTTCGGCTTTCCAACGCGGCGAACCGCGCCGAAACGCTTCTGGAACTTGTCGATGCGGCCCTCGGTGTCGACGAACTGCGCGAGTCCGGTGAAGAAAGGGTGGGAATCGGAGGTGATGCCGATCGAGATGATGCTGTGCTCGACTCCGTCGATGACTTCCTTCTTGTCGGAGGTCTTGGTGGAGCGGGAGACGAAGCGCTTGCCGGTGGTCATGTCAACGAAGACGACCGGGTTGTATTTCGGATGAAGGTCCTTTTTCATGGGATGATGATTCTCTGGCGCCACGGTTCCGACGCGGCGGGTGCGGGAGAATGCGGAAAATGGAATTCCTGTCAAGCGGACATGTGTCTGGCTGAGCAGGCGGAATGCCAAGTCGTTGATTTCCTAGGATTTCCCGTTGACGGAAATCCCCAGGTAGGTGCTAACTGTTTTTTGAGTCGCTTTCTTGACGAAGGGTGGTAAAGTCTGCTCGTTATGGCAACCACCACGAAACGTACCAGGTTCTCACGCCGTCTTCCCGACCATGTCACCGATGAATTGGTGGCAGTGCTTTCCGAGAAGAAAGTATTCGGGTTCAATGATCTCTTCGAACGGGTTTTTGAAAACCTTAAAGTTCGCAATGCGGTCAGCGGTGGCGAAGAGATGCTCCGGCTTCGTGCTTATGAAAAGCTTCAGAACCTCGTGACCCGCGGCCTCGTCGAGAAAATCGGCAAGGAATACAAGGGCACCGCCCGCGTTCACGAAGCTTCGAGCGCCTATGCGGCGGCTCAGGAAGCGGCTCAGGAAGGCGCTTGATCCGAACGAGAGTTTCACCAACAGCTAAATAAAACCCGCGCCGGTCGAACGGCGCGGGTTTTTTTTTCTACACAGCGGGGCGGTGGAAGGATAGAATGTCTCCAGTCCAGCCGATCATGCTCCAAGATTATCTTCCAGTTCTCTTCCAAGTCCTGATCGCCATCGGGTTTGCGGCCGTCGTGCTGACGCTGAGCGTCGTTTTCGGCAGATCCGCGAAGACCAACAAGATCAAGGACAGCGCCTACGAATGCGGCATGCTGCCGGTTGGCGAAGGTTCCCCGAGATTTTCGGTGAAATTCTACCTGGTCGCCATGCTGTTCGTCATTTTCGACATCGAGGTGGTCTTCATGTATCCGTGGGCGGTCCAGTTCCGTGATCTGGTGAAAACCAGCCCGACCGCACTGGTGAGCATGGCGGGTTTCGCGGGGATTCTGGTCTTCGCCTACGTCTACGCCTTGAAAAAAGGTGCCCTCAACTGGAAATCCTGATCTGAAGCGATGATCCATCACGTGGTCTTTTTCCAGTTCAAACCGGAAACGGACACCGCCAAGGTGGAGGAATTGGTCCGGACAACCCGCAGCTGGTTGCTGAAAATTCCGGAGGTCCTGAACGTCCGTTCCGGCCGCAACATCGACCCGGAATCCCAATGGCCGTTTTTCCTGGCGATCGAGGTCGACTCGCTCGAAAAGCTGCGGATCGTGAAGGAAAACCCCCACCATTTGAAACTGGTGGAGACTTTGATCAAGCCGAACACGAGTTCCCATTTCGCGATGGATTTCGAATTGGATCCCTCCAAGAACCTCAAATACTCGTGAAGAAACGGCCGGAAATCCGGCCGGGTGCGTTTTGTTGGGTCTGAATCGGGAAAAGTGCTGAATTTGGCACGATCCGGGCTTGAATCGCTCGCCCTCTCCCGGCAACTTCCGCACCCCGGCCGCGACCGGGTTCCCATACAGCGATGGCTTCACCGATCAAGATCCCTGACGACGCACCCTTCACTCCCGAGCAACGTGTTTGGCTCGGTGATTTCCTGGCAAAGCTCATCTCCAATGCTCCGGCCGCGGAAGCCAGTGGTCCGGCCGTTCCGGTGACCGTGCTTTTCGGGTCGCAGACCGGCACGGCGGAAGGACTCGCGAAGAAGCTTTTCAAGACGCTCAAGAAGGGGAATTTCGAACCGGAAGTCCACGACATCGGTGGCTACGATTTCAACCGTCTGCCCAACGAGAAGAACCTGCTGGTCATCACCTCGACCTACGGTGACGGCGAGCCGCCGGACAGCGCGTTGGAGTTCCACTCGAAGCTGATGAGCGATTCGGCTCCGCGCCTCGATGGGGTTTCGTTCTCGGTCCTGGCGCTCGGCGATACGAGCTATCCGGATTTCTGCAAATGCGGTGTCGATTTCGATACCCGCTTCGAGGCTCTCGGAGGCAAGCGCCTCTTCAAGCGCGTCGATTCCGATGTCGATGTCGATGGTCCCTACGCCGAGTGGTCGGCAGGGGCCCTTGCGGTGCTCGCTCCTGCGGCTTCCGTGGTGGCATCGAACGGAGCCGCACAACTGGATCCGGCGGAAACGGGATACTCGAAGAAGAATCCTTTCCCGTCACCGGTGGTCGCGAACTACAATCTCAACGGTCCGGGTGAAAAGCAGACCAACCACGTCGCGCTCTCGTTGGAGGGTTCCGAACTCCAATATGAAGTGGGCGATGCGCTCGGCGTCTATCCGGTGAACAACCCGGCCGTCGTCGATGAATTGATCGCGGCGCTTCCTTTCAAGGCGGGGAATGTCCCGATGCCCGACGGTGGCGAGGCTCCGCTCCGCGACGCGCTCA
This sequence comes from Luteolibacter sp., assembly GCA_035539355.1. Classification (GTDB taxonomy): domain Bacteria; phylum Verrucomicrobiota; class Verrucomicrobiia; order Verrucomicrobiales; family Akkermansiaceae; genus Luteolibacter. The sequence goes on along the minus strand of DATLIO010000415.1, from coordinate 3,093 downwards.
TCCATTCCTACGACATCGGCACCATCAACAAATCGCTCATCCAGAAATGGCAGCAGCGCAGCGGTTCGCCGTTCCTCCGCTCGCTGGTCGAGGCGGACGATAAGAAAGCGTGGGAGGATTTCTGCTGGGGCCGTGATCTGATCGATCTGGTCATCGACTATCCGGCCGACTTCACGGATGGGGAGGATTTCGTCTCGATCCTGAAGAAACTGCAGCCGCGCCTTTACTCGATCGCCTCCAGCCCGCGCGCGCATCCCGGCGAAGTGCATCTCTGTGTCGGAATCGTCCGCTACAAGAGCTACGGCCGCCAGCGGGGTGGCATCTGCTCGACCTTCCTCGCCGACCGGGTTTCCGACGGTGTGAAGCCGGGTGTTTTCGTCCACTCGAACAATGCGTTCCGCCTGCCGGCGAACGGCGAGACTCCGGTCATCATGGTCGGTCCCGGCACAGGCATCGCGCCGTTCCGCGCGTTCCTCGAAGACCGCAAGGCCACCGGTGCCGCCGGTAAAAACTGGCTGTTCTTCGGCAACCCTTACCGCAAGACCGATTTCCTCTACGAAGACGAGCTCACCGCTTTCGTGAAAGACGGTACTCTGGCCCGTCTCGACCTCGCCTGGTCCCGTGACCAGAAGGAGAAGATCTACGTCCAGAACGTGATGAACAACGAAGGGGCCGAGCTTTGGGCGTGGCTTCAGGAAGGCGCCGCTTTCTATGTCTGCGGCGATGCCTCGCGGATGGCGAAGGACGTCGACAAGGCGCTCCACGACGTCATCGAGAAACATGGCAAGATGAGCGCGGAAGACGCGGTCGCCTATGTCTCGCAGATGAAGAAGGACAAACGCTATCTGCGCGACGTTTATTAACTCGCTTTGAAGCGGTCGCGGCGTATGGATGGAGGTATGAAAAGCTCCGCCTTCATCCTCGCCGCCGCTTGCTTCGCTTTCGCTTCCTGCAAGAAGGAAGAGCCCGTTTCAGCGGCTCCGGAAGCGACGGAATCCGCTCCGGCTCCCGCCGCCGTGCCGGTGAAAGAAGAAGAGGAATTCAAGATCGGCGAGGAAGAGCCCGCCGAGAACGCGCCTTCACCGACTCCCGGCCAGCGGCTGGATCACGCGATCGAGAAGACCGAGCAGGGTCTTGGCACGGCGAAGGAGAAGACCGAGGAAGGCCTGCGCAAAGCAGCCGAGAAGACGGGTGGATTTCTGAAACGCACCGGTGAGAAGATCGAGAAAGCGGGCGAGTGATTCCGACATGAAGATCGAAATCTGAATCTTATGAAAGCCGCCATCTTATCAGTTTGTTTGATGGCTGTTGCATGGGGTGATCCGACGACTCCAGATGTTGGGCGGCCGATCTCTGAATTACCCGCCGCGGTCACGGCGGAACGGGGTCGTGTTTCCTTGGTGGCGGATTATTCGAAACGCGCGGCGGACGGATCGATCAACGTTTACCTGATCAATCGAACGGACCGTGACATTCAGTTGGCGGCTCAGGACGGTGATGTTTATCTGAAACTGGAAACATTTTCTGATGCCGGATGGATAAGAGCTCAACCGCACGTGTTCAGTTGGTGCGGAAACAGCTATGATTTTTCGCCGCAGGTGAAAGCCGGGTGTTTTTTGCGGATCCAGGGCTATCAGCCTCCGGCAGGGACAAGATCCAAGATACGCTTTCGTCTCTACAGGCAAGAATTGGAAATTTGGAGCAATGAGGGCGAAGGTCTGGTCTTTGCGGGAGACCTGAAAGAGTCTGCTGTAGACGCAATGACGGTAAAAACCGCAGATTTCGAGATTGTTTCGAAGATTGCTCTCGGTGAGCTGAAGTCGGGAAATTCCGGAGGAAAGGTCGGGAATTCTCAATGGTCGGCGATCCACGAACTTGGATCGGGAAGATTTCCCCGCGAGAAAGCGGTCGAAGTGCTGGAGAAGATCAAAAAGAATCTTCCGGATTACCGCCAAGCGGCGTCACTGCAAATAACCGTTTTGACGGGTCGGGTGGATGACGAATCCACGAAGTGATCGTAAGGCTTAGAAATGACGGAGCACTTTCTCAACCGCATTCTCCGCGGTGAGTCCGTGAAGTTCGCGGAGGGTGTCGGGCTTGCCGTGTTCGACGAATTCATCCGGCCAGCCGATGCGTTCGACGGGCGTGTGGATGCCGGCATCGTGGAGGTGTTCGATGACGGAAGCTCCGAATCCGTTGAAAAGGACGTGATCCTCGAAGGTGCAGAGGACCTTGCACTTTCCGGCGAACTGTTCGAGGACGGCGGTGTCGAGGGGCTTGATGAAGCGCGGGTTGATCAGTGCGACCGACAGGCCACGGGCTTCGAGGGTTGCTTTGGTCCGTTCCGCCATCTCGAACATCGTGCCGAGCCCGATGAGCGCGACGTCGGTTCCATCGGCGACGACTTCGGCTTTGCCGATCGGCAGAAGGGTGGGTGTCGGATTGATCGGCGTGCCCTTGATGGTTCCGCGCGGATAACGGATGGCGGATGGGCCGTCGTCGTGGGCGGCCATCGTGTGGAGCATGTCCACGAGCTCGTTTTCGTCCTTCGGCTGCATGTGGATCAGGCCGGGGATGTGGCGGAGGTAGCCGATGTCGAAAAGTCCGTGGTGGGTGGGGCCGTCGTCGCCGGAAAGGCCGCCGCGGTCCATGCAAAGGCGGACGGGCAGACCCTGGAGCGCCATGTCATGGATGATCATGTCATAGGCCCGCTGCATGAAGGTCGAGTAGATCGCCAGGAACGGGCGGAAGCCTTCGGTTGCAAGGCCGCAGGCGAAGAGGGCCGCATGCTCCTCGGCGATGCCGACGTCGTAATAACGCTCCGGAACCTCTTTCTTGAAAATATCGAGCTTGGTGCCGCCGGGCATCGCGGCGGTGATCGCGACGACCTTCGGATCGTTCTTCGCGATGTCCGTCACGGCGCGGCCGAAAATTTCCGAACAGGTCGGTGTGGCGGTGACGTCGGTGGAACCGTCTTCGATCTTGTAGGCGCCGAGACCGTGGAATTTGCCCGGATTGTCGAGGGCGGGTTGGTAGCCGCGGCCTTTCTCGGTGATGATGTGCAGGACGACCGGTTCGTTGAGCGTCTTGAGA
>DATLIO010000414.1:0-5707 GCA_035539355.1 Luteolibacter sp. | reverse complement strand
TAGATCATCATCGGCTGCTTGTAGGGATCCTCGCCGACGATCTTGTCGTACATCTGGAAGAGGTTGCCGTAGCGGGCGCGGATGGTCGGTTCGCCGAGGCGGGCGGTGGCGTCACGGAAATCGAGATAGACGCCCAGTCCGGTGGCGGCGACACCGCGGCCATCGTCACAGGCTTCCTTGGCGGCGCGTGAGGAAATGTCGCGCGGCGCGAGGTTTCCGAAGGATGGATATTTCCGCTCGAGGAAATAATCGCGGTCGTCTTCGGGGATGTCGGAAGCTTTCAGGAGGCCCTTGCGGATCTTCTCGGCGGTTTCGCGGGATTTCGGCGCCCAGACGCGGCCGTCGTTCCGGAGCGATTCGGACATCAGGGTGAGCTTCGATTGGTAATCGCCGCTGACCGGAATGCACGTCGGGTGGATCTGCGTGTAGCAGGGGTTTGCGAAAAGCGCGCCGCGTCGCGCGGCACGCCATGCGCCGGTGACGTTGCAGCCCATCGCGTTGGTCGAAAGGAAGAACACGTTGCCGTATCCGCCGGTGGCAAGGATCACGGCGTCGGCCGCGTGCGTGGAAAGTTTGCCGGTGTTGAGGTCGCGGACGACGATGCCTTTGGCGTGGCCGTCGACGAGCACGAGGTCGAGCATCTCGGTGCGCGGATACATTTTCACGCCGCCGCGGCTGATTTCCTTTTCAAGGGCCTGGTAACAGCCGATGAGAAGCTGTTGTCCGGTCTGGCCCCGGGCGTAGAAGGTCCGGGAAACCTGCGAGCCGCCGAAGGAGCGGTTGTCGAGCAGGCCGCCGTATTCGCGGGCGAACGGAACGCCCTGCGCGACGCATTGGTCGATGATGTTGTTGGAGACCTCGGCGAGGCGGTAGACGTTCGCCTCACGGGCGCGGAAGTCGCCGCCTTTGATCGTGTCGTAGAACAAGCGGCGGATCGAGTCGCCGTCGTTGCGGTAGTTTTTCGCGGCGTTGATGCCACCCTGCGCGGCGATCGAGTGGGCGCGGCGCGGGGAATCCTGATAGCAGAAGCATTTCACCTGGTAGCCCAGCTCGGCGAGCGTGGCGGCGGCGGCTCCACCGGCCAGTCCGGAACCGACCACGATGATCGAGAATTTCCGTTTGTTGGCGGGGTTGATGAGCTTCGAGTCCATCTTGTGCTTGGACCATTTCTGCTCAAGCGGGCCGGATGGGATCTTGCTGTCGAGGACGAAGGACATGGCGGGAGAGGTGGAAATTTGAAGGAAGGATCAGCGGCCGAATTTGAAGATCAGGATGGCGATCGGGATCGAGACGAAGCCGAGCCAGATGACAGCGGCGTAGGCCCAGGAGAACTGTTCGATCAACGGACGGGCTTTCTTCGAGTTGAAGCCGAGCGTCTGGAAGATCGAGGCGACACCGTGGCCGAGGTGGGAGCAGAGGATGCTGACGGCGATCACGTAGAAAATCGCGACATACCAGACGGAGAAGCCGTCGATGACCATTTTCCAGGCGTCGTGGCGGATCTCTCCGTTCGGATTGTACCGGGACTGGGTCGACATCTGGTAGGCCTGGTCGATGTAGGTTTCGTAGGTGTTGCCGGCGTGGACGGTGAAATGAAGAAGGTGGTAGATGACGAAGAAGAGGATCGTCAGGCCGGTCCAGATCATGATCCGGGAGGATTTCGACGCCTGGATGGTGGCGTTGTATTCGTAGGACTGGCGGGCCGCTTTGTTCCTCCGGGTCAGGGAAATGGTCGCGACGACGTGCAGGACGAGCGCGGTGAGAAGGCCGATCCGGGCGATCCAGATGCCGGCGCCATGAAGCGCGTGGTGGAGGAATTGCGCGTAGTCATTGAAGGCTTCACGGCCTGCGAAAACGAGCAGGTTTCCTGACATGTGGCCGAGCAGGAAAAGGACGAGAACGATTCCGGTGACGGCGACGATGAGTTTTTTACCAATCGAAGAGTTCCAGTAGGCGGAAAAGCTGCGGGTCAGTGCGTTCATGGGTCGGTCGAAGCGATGGCGGGAATGCTTCTGCACGAGAAATATCGGGGACTTGTGTTCATTTCAAGGTGTAAGCGCATGAGATCGGGACATTCCCCTGATCGGGAGAAATCTTGCCCGGTAATCAGCGTTTTTTAGAGTTGGCCCGCCGTCTGCTATCACTTAATTTACAAAACCATGGCAATATTCGAGGGCTACGATCCGGGTGTTTTCCACGACGAAATGTTCGGCTCAAACGGGGAGGTCAGGCCGCACTGCGCGCCGCTCCTGAATCGGATGGAAAGCCTGAATGAAAGGGAGTTCCTCGATCGCAAGGCGGCGTCGGAACTGTACTTCGTCCGGCAGGGCATCACTTTCAACGTCTACCATGACAACCGGGGGATGGAGCGCATTTTCCCGTTCGATCCGGTGCCGCGGGTGATCCCGGCGAACGAGTGGGAGCTTCTTGAGGCCGGGCTGACCCAGCGGATCATCGCGCTGAACCTTTTCCTGCACGACATCTACCACGACCAGCAGATCCTGAAGGACGAGGTCATCCCGCGCCATTACATCGAGAACGCGAAGCATTACCGTCCCGAATTCCGTGGCGTGGACGTCCCGGCGGACATCTACATCCACATTTGCGGGAGCGACATGATCAAGGGCAAGGACGGCACTTATTATGTGCTCGAGGACAACGGCCGCTGCCCGTCCGGCGCTTCCTACCTTCTTGAAAACCGCAACGCGCTGAAGCGGGCGTTTCCGGAAATCTTCAACACGCTGGGTGTCCGGCCGGTCGATTCCTATCCGCGCGACCTCCTGAACATGCTGCACCACATTTCGCCGCGCCGTGAGGCGGATCCGGTGTGCGTGCTGCTCACCCCCGGTTGCTACAACAGCGCCTATTTCGAACACTGCTATCTCGCGCGCGAGATGGGCATCGAGATCGTCGAAGGCCGCGATCTGGTGGTGAAGGACAATTTCGTATACATGCGCACGACTCATGGCCTCGTCCGGGTGGACGTGATCTACCGTCGGATCGATGATGATTTCATTGATCCGACGGTCTTCCGGAAAGATTCGGTGCTGGGTGTCCCCGGGCTGATGAACGCCTACCGCGCCGGCCATGTCGCGCTCGCCAATGCGGTCGGCACCGGTGTCGCCGATGACAAGGTGACCTACTATTTCGTGCCGCGGATGATCGAATATTACCTCGGCCAGAAGCCCATCCTGCCGAACGTGCCGACCTATCTGGCGTCGGAAGAGGCGGATATGAAATACATCCTCGGCCATCTTCCCGAGCTGGTCGTGAAAGCGGCGAACGAATCCGGCGGCTACGGCATGCTGATGGGGCCGAGCGCGACCAAGGAGGAGATCGAGATTTTCCGCGAAAAGATCATCGCCGATCCCCGCAACTACATCGCGCAGCCGGTGGTCTCGCTTTCCCGGTGCCCGACCTGGTGCGAAGGCGCGATCGAAGGCCGCCACATCGACCTGCGGCCCTACATCATCTACGGCGACGAAGTGAAGATCGTGCCCGGAGGTCTGACCCGTGTGGCCCTGACCAAAGGCTCGCTGGTGGTTAACTCTTCCCAAGGCGGCGGCAGCAAAGATACTTGGGTCCTCCGCTAACCATCCTTTCAGTTCCAAGAATTTCCCGCCATGCTTTCACGCGTCGCAAACACCCTCTACTGGATGGTCCGCAACGTCGAACGGGCCGACAACCTCGCCCGCCTCATCGACGTCAACCAACAGTTCCTCCTCGATTTCGAGAGCCTCGACAGCGAGCGCCTCCGCGGTTTCTGGAAACCGATCATCCAGAGCCTCGGCGAAGAGGAAACCTTCGGCAAACTTTACGAGGAGGCCGGCAGCACGCAGGTGATCCGTTTCCTCACCGATGATGCCCAGAATCCGAACAGCATCGCTTCGTGCATCGCCCAGGCCCGCGAAAGCGCACGGACGATCCGCGACCAGCTTTCGGACGACCTGTGGGAGGAAATCAACTCGCTCTACCTTTTCACCCGGTCCGCCGACGCGTCGTTCCTGATCGAGTCGAATCCACCGAAATATTACGAAAGCATCCGCCGGGCCGCGATGACCTTCCTGGGAGTCGCCGCGTCCACGATGTCCCGTGACGAGGCCTGGGAATTCATGGATCTCGGCCGCCAGCTCGAGCGGGCCGACAAAACCACCCGCTTCCTCGACATCACCAGCTACCTGCCGAAATCGGCCGAGGACGAAGCCACTTCCCCCGGCATCCTGCACTGGACGGCGATCCTCCGTTCCTGCGGGGCGATGGGGGCTTTCCGGTCCGGGCATCGGGAAATTTCCGCCCGCAACGTGGTCGATTTCCTCATCTTCTCCCCGGAGTTTCCGAGATCGATCCGCTACTGCATCGAGCGGCTGGACGCCAGCCTGCACCGTGTTTCGGGAACGCCGCGCGGCACCTACTCGAATGAATCGGAACGGGAAGCCGGCAAACTCCTCGCGGCGATCAACTACTCGTGCGCCGACGACGTTTTCGCCGAAGGCCTGCACGGTTACCTCGACGGGTTGCAGACGAAGTTCAACAGGATCGGCGCCGAAATTTTCGAAACCTACGTCCTGCTTCCCGAACGGACCGTCGAGGCACCGGAAGAACCGGCTCCGAAGAAATCCGCGGTTGCCGCGTGGCAGCTCGAACAACAGCAACAACAGCAGCGGAAAGACCCGTGACTCCCCAAGAGTCCAGTGCCGGATCGATTTCAAGCGATGCCGCCGCGAACCAACCTGCGGGCCAGCGACGCGGAACGAAACTTTCCGTCCTTCACCGGACGACGTTCCACTATCTCATGCCGGTCACGGACAGCGTGAACACGCTGCATCTGGAACCGAGGACGTTTCCTTTCCAGAAAACGCTTTCGGCGGTGATCCGCGTGCTGCCCGCCACGCGCCTGCGCCGGTTCACGGACCTTTTCCAGAACATCACCCACCACTTCGAGATTCCCGCCCAGCATTCAAAACTGGAGATCGAGAGCCGGATCAAGGTGCACAACCTGCCGCTCATCATCCCGGACCAAGCCCGTGCGGCGACTTTGGCCGAATATCAGGACATCTCCACCCGTGAGAAAACCTGGCCGTTCCTTCAGGAAAGCCACTGGGTTTCAAAGCATCCGGATATCTGGCGGCAGGCGGTCGATGTGACCTTCGGAAAAACAACGGTCTATGATCAGGCATCCGCGTTGATGAACTGGGTGCACTCCGAATTCCGTTACGACACCGGGACGACAACCGTCACGACCCACCTCGAGGAAGCGTTCCACCAGCGTTCGGGCGTTTGCCAGGATTTCACCCATGTGCTCATCGGGCTCTGCCGCTCGATCGGGGTTCCGGCGCGGTACGCTTCCGGCTACCTTTACAATGGGCCGCGGGACACCTTGGTGGGGGCGCAGGCGTCCCATGCCTGGTGCGAGGTCTACTTTCCGGGACTCGGGTGGATCGGATTCGATCCGACCAACAACACCCTGGCCGACGAACGGTATGTGAAAATCGCCGTCGGACGTGATTATGAAGACGACGCTCCGGTCCGGGGATCGTATTTCGGCACCGGCCAATGCCGCCTCGACGTGCAGGTGCTCGTCGAAAAAGCACCGTAGCGACGGTCATGGACCGCCGCTGCATTTCTCAGAACGGCTTCGTGTAGCCGAGCCATGCGGCGAAGCCCGCGGCGACGAGGCAGAGCGTGAAGCCGAGCCAAGGCGGGAGGA
>DATLIO010000413.1:0-2442 GCA_035539355.1 Luteolibacter sp. | reverse complement strand
ACATGAATCGTCGGGGAAACTAGGATCAGGTCATGTCCGCTTTCCGCGAGCTCGATGGCTGCGGAAACGGCGGAAGGTGAATCGCCATAGATCACGATGTCCGCCCAGTGGAAATCCGCCGCGGCAAGGCGCGGTGAGACGAGAAGGGCGGCTCCGAAGAGAAGGCGCGTGAGAAGAAAAGTGCGGGATTTCACGGATCGATCAAATCAGCGTCTGCGGCGGAATCCCAGAAGGATCGGAGCGAGGGCGGCCGTGAAAAGAACGGACGGTTCGGGAACCACCGTGATCACCACATTGTCGATCGCGATGTCCTGGGCGGAGGAGGTGCCGCTGAACACGCTGAACGTATTGAAGGTCGAGGCGATGCCGGAACCATCCGTCGCGGAAAGGGTGTGGGTGTTCGTGATGCCGCCGCCGGAAATCGTGAGGAGGACGTTGAGCGAATCCGCGCCGGTGCGGGTCAGACTCAGTGTCGCGAGGAAACGCAGCGGATCGGTGGCGACGTTGTTGGTGAGGCCGGTGTAGACCGTTTCGTCGCCGCTCACGTTGGTGGTGAGACCGGTGGTCGCGGCGGCGGCCCAAAGCGTGTCGCTCGCTCCGGTCCGCTGGCGGAGGGTGGACGTCGCGACGGTGTTGAGCGACGGAGAGACATCCACGAACGCGCTGTAGCCGGTTGCTCCGTTCCAGTTGGCGTTCGCGATGCCACCGTTGATGTTGGCGGTGACCGGTGTGGTGACGTTGAAAAGGCCGATGCGGAACGCTCCGTCACTGACACCGCCGTTGGCTCCGCCGGAGACGTCGAAGTTGAAGGATGCGGTCAGCGTTTCGCCTTGGGCGATGGTCGTGTTGGCGAAAGTCGTCCAGACCTGGCTGTTCGATGCCGCTGGCGAGTCGGAGAGCAGGTTCTGCTGCGTGCCGTTCGTGGAAAGCGTCGTGCTACCCGCGTGGGCGGCGTACCAGGCACCGGAAGTCGGAAGATTCTGGTTGGTGTGATCGCCGTCGGAAAAATTATCGCTCAGAAGCGTGACGGCGGATGCCCGTGTTGCCAGGATGGCGACACCCGCGAGGCAATGGAGGAGAAGTCTGGGTTTCATGGATTTTCGGCGATTGATCCGGGATGATGCCGGGGAGGGGGAATATCGTCCAGTAGGCGGAAGACTAGTGGGCGGAACACCATCGACAGGTCTGGTCCGAACGTTTAGTTGCGGGGAGATGTCCGTTATCCGTGCCACGATTTCCTTGCTCCGCTGCTGCCTTGTCGCCGCGTTGGCCGGATCGGCGTGCGCGCTGGCGCAGCCGCTGGTCACGGCGGAACAAGTGCACCGGCTGAGCCTGAAAGAGAGCCGGGAGAAGCTGCCCGTGAAATTGTCGGGAGTCGTGACCTACGTCCGCGGGGTCGGTCCGGAAGTCGTCATCCAGGATGCGACGGGAGGGGTGATGCTCGACGTCGATCTGAACCTCGTTCCGCGGATCGGGATCGGCATGAAGGTCGTGATCGAGGGTTTCACCGCGGTGCATCCTCCGACGCCGCGGGTGAAGGCGACATCGGTGGAATTCCTCGGGCAGGGGGAATTGCCTGAGCCGGTTCGGATGACCGTGGCCCAATTGCTGGAGGCGGATGACGATGGAACGCTGATCGAGTGCGAGGACGTCATCCGGGCGGTGCGGGTCGAGGAAGGGGAAGTCACTCCGGCGCGGCTCGTGCTTGAGATGGGACCGGCGAGCGGCCGTCTCTCCGTCTGGGTTTCCCGATGGGATGAGGAAAGCCGGCGTGCTTTCTCTCCGGGGACGACGGTCAGGGTGAAAGGCGTGCTGATGAGGTGGAAGACGGTGCAGTGGATGCCGATCAGCAGCCTGATGGTGGTGCACGAACCGTCGTGGGTCGGCGTGGTCAGACCGGCTCCCGCGCGGGAAGATGTGGCGTATCGTGAATTGGAGGAAGTGCCCGCTGCGGCGACCGATGATGATTTTTCCGAGATGTTCCGGGTTAAAGGAGTGGTGAGCTATTCCGATGCATCCGTCACGGTGATCGGCGAGGAGAAATCCGCGCTGTGGATTCATGCGGGCGATGGCTCCGTTTTCCTGCCGGGGGACCGGGTGGAAGCGACCGGTTATCCGGGCATGAACGGGCCGAGGAGTGAACTGGAGGACGCGAAGATCGAGCGGATGGAGAAAGGCGAACCGATCGAACCCGAAAAGCTGTCACCGCAGAGCTTCGAAAAACGGGAGCCGATGTGGATGGACGGGATGAGGGTGAGATTGAAAGGCATCGTGGCGGCTGGTTCATCCGATCCGGAGGATGCGCCGCTGTTCCTGGATTTCGGTGGAAAGCTGATCCCGATTCATTTCGCGAACCGGCCGCAAAGATCGTTGTTGCCGGCGGCGGGCAGCGAGATCGAGGCGACGGGAATCCTTGAAGCGGGATTGAACCTGAGACTGAGG
>DATLIO010000412.1:0-2938 GCA_035539355.1 Luteolibacter sp. | reverse complement strand
TTTACGATCTCTACGTCACCTACGCTCCGTCGGACGCGCTGAACGTGTCGCTCGGCAAAACCAAGGTGAAGTTCACCCGCGAGCAGGAAATCTCCTCCAAGGAAATCCTCACCTTCGAACGCGGTCTGCTCTCGAACCTTCTTTTCCCGGGCGAACTCACCGGTATCTGGGTGAACGGCAAAGGCATCGCCGATCACTGGCTCTATGAGTTCGGTGTCTACGGAAACGACCGCCAGCGTGAATTCACCGAGCTCGATGCCGGTGCGATCATCCTTGCGAAAATCGGCTACGACTACTCCTCGTCCGTCGGCTGGGATTCCGCCGTTGCTTCCGTGCATTTCATGCACAACACGGAGCCGGGCTATGTCGATGCGACCACGAGCAACAACTTCACGCCGAGCGCTTCGCCCGCTTTCGAAAACTCGGTCGCCATCACCAATGACATCGTCCAGGGCCGCTTCGGTCTGACCACGGAAGCCATCTACGGTTTCGGTGAAGACCGTTCCGACGTCTACGGCCTCACGATCATCCCTTCGTACTTCATCGCGGATGGCCTGCAGGTCGTCGGTCGCTTCCAGGTCGCCGCCAGCGACGAAGGTGACGGCATCGCCCTTCCAAGCCGCTATGAAGGCCTGACGAACAGCAGCGTCGTCAACGCCGACGATCGTCCGGTTCTCCTCGAGCGCACCGGTAGCACCTATACCGCCGCCTATGTCGGTCTGAACTACTACCTCTACGGTCACAAACTGAAGCTCATGACCGGCCTCGAATACGCCAAACTCGGTGGCGGCGAATACGAAGGATACACCTGGATGAGCGGCCTCCGCATGTTCTTCTGATAAGTGACGGAACCGTCACAAACCTCCAATTTCAACGGATTCAAACAACTCCACTATACCAACAGATATGAAACTGATCACCACACTGTTCGCCTCCGCCGCCCTTCTTACGGTCGCCCAGGCGCAAAAACTCAGCATCAAGGGCTCCGATACCCTCGGCGCCAAGCTCGTCCCCCAGCTCGCCGAAGCCTTCAAGGCCGCCGGCAACAAGAACGTCGAATTCGAAATCGCCGCCGAAGGGTCCTCGACCGCTTTCCCGGCCCTCGCCAACGGCACCGCCCAGATCGGCATGTCCTCCCGCAAGGTGAAGGACGACGAGCGCACCTTCTGCCGCACCAAGGGTGTCTACCTCAAGGAGCATGAAGTCGCCCACGACATGATCGTCGTGATCGTCAACAAGAACTCCCCGCTCTCCAACCTCACCAAGGACCAGGTCGCCAAGGTTTTCACCGGCCAGGTCAAGGATTGGTCGGAAATCGGCGGCGCTCCGGGCAAGATCTCGATCTACACCCGCAACACCTCCTCCGGCACTTACAAGGATTGGCAGAAACTCGCCATGGGTGGCCGCGACTATCCTTCCAGCTCGCAGAAACTGGCAGGCAACGAGCAGATCGTCCAGGAAGTCGCCAAGAACAAGAACGGCATCGGTTATGTCGGCCTCGCCTATGCGAAGGCCAACGGCATCAAGGCCGTGAGCATCGACGGCACCCAGCCGGTCGCCAACAACGCCAAGAAATACGCCTATTCCCGCCTCTGCTACTTCTACGCTCCTGACAAGCCGAGCGCCGAAGCCCAGGCATTCATGGATTTCGTGGAATCCGGCGCCGGCCAGGCCATCGTCAGCCGCGTGGGCTTCATCCCCACGAAGTAATACCACTTGCAGTAAAAGGTTGCTGAAGGGCATCGTGGACACGCGCATCGTCCACGGTGCCCATTCTCCCCGCGCGTCGTTTTCCCGAGATCCAAGTTTTGCATGAGTCGGAAAGAATCCCGAGCACCCGGACAAGGCCATCGTTTCCAGAAACGCGGGTTCTCCTATGAAAAGATCATCCGATATTTCTTCGCATCGAATGCGGGTCTCACGATCGTCATCCTGACATTGATCATCGCTTTCCTCATGAAGGAAGGCCTCGGCTTCTTCCCGGGATACCGGCGGGAGCTGGAAATCTACCGCATCGCCGGACTCGAGTTCGTCGATCTCTCGCGGAAAAACCTCACCTCCCACGAGGAGCTCGCCAGCGTTCTGAACCGCGCCTACTACGCCGAGATCAACGGCAAGTCGGCGAAGGAAATGAAGCGCTACCAGGAAGCGGGAGCCCTCAACAACGCATTCAGCGAAAAGGTCGGTCCGACACGGGACCTCATCCTGAACAACTCAGGCGACGGAGTCAGCCCGCAGGCGCTGGCCGTCATGAAGCAGAATTACGAGAAGCAGAAAAAGGCCGCTCTCGATCATCTTCCGCCCACACCCCATCTCACCGAAGCCGAGCGCGAAGCGCTCATCGCCTCCATCACCGCGAAGGCGATCGAGGACACCGAGGATCCGCCGCTGATCACGCAGCTCACCGAACAGTTTTCGGCCGCGCAGCAAAAGCATTCCGAACCGCTCGCCGGACTCCGTGCGACCATCGATGAATTCCAGGCCGCCGGCGAAGGCCTCGGGACCTTGGTTTCCGAAATGACCGAATCGGTCGTCACCACGAAGGATGCCCTGGCGAAAGCCGACATCATCGAAAAGGATCGCAAGACCCTCCTCGCCGCCGCCGAGAAAGCGAAGGATCCCGCCGAACGGGAAAAGCTGATTTCCGAAGCGAAGGCATCCATCGCCGAAATCCCGGATGTCGAAGGTCCGATCAGGACGCTCCTCGACCGACGTCCGCAGTGCATCGAAATCCACAACGCCCTCCGCGGAAATGTTTCGACGATCCTCGCCAAGCTTCCTGAAAACCTTCCTGAAGGAGAAGCCAACCGCCTGCTCCGCGCCGCACGCAACGCATCTCCGGTCTATCTCGACGATCTCGCGAAAACGCCGGCTCTTCTCAACGCATGGAAGCATGACGAACCGGTCGGCCTTTTCGCCGCGGTGAAATCATTCATGA
>DATLIO010000411.1:0-14715 GCA_035539355.1 Luteolibacter sp. | reverse complement strand
GGGTTCCCGACCGGCGGGAAATGAATCCTTGGATCGCGGTGAGCGGCATGATGCGGAGCGAGATTCCGGCCGCGAAGCTGGACATGATCGTCGAACGGGCGAAAACCCGCGGCCGGACGGATCAACGGGTGGATGAAGTCGTCCGACGCACGTTGGTTTCGCTGGGGGAGGATCTCCGTTTCATTGCGGGAGGGGCGGTGCGGAAATCCGAGCCGAAAGCGGCGAAATTTCGCGTCCGTACGACGGACGCGCTCCTGATCCTGCTCCGGGATTCCAAGCAACTCGCCATCGCGGTTTTGGCAGGCCTCGGGCTTCTGGCGGTGGCGATCTATGCCGCGGTCAAAATCTTTTGGAAACTGAGGATGACCTTGGTGCCACGCAAGTTCCCGGATGTTTCCTGGAAGCGCCGCTTCGGGGCGCCCTATGGGGGCATCGTTTACACATCGTCACCCAAAAAGCGCAATTCCCATGAAATCCGTTGATCCGTCCTCCGCCGCCAAGCTGGTTCTGGCCTCGCTGCTTCTTTTCCCCATCCCGGGATGCCGCAAAACGGAAACGCCTCCTTCCTTGCAAAAGGAAGAAGTGAACGGGCTCGCGCAGGAGGACATCCCCGTTCTGCCGGTTGCGGCGGGCCAAAGGTGGCTCTATCAGGTGACGATCGAAAATCCCCAGGATTCCAGAAGCGGAGGACAGACGCAGGGAAAATTCGAACGGTCCCGCATCTATCGCGGGAAAATCGATCCGGGAAATGGAAGGCCGAGCGCCGATTGTTTCGAAGTTTCCGCCGCAGGAGCGAAAACGATGCGGGAATTCGTGCAGCTTGAAGCCGGAGAGATCCTGCTTCTCGGCCAGGCTGAGGTGGAACCCCAGGGCGGGCAGAAGCCTCCGATCTGGTTTGAGCATCCGATTCCGTTTTTCAGGGCGGGTTTGTCCGCCGGTGACAGCATGCCGATGACGGTATTGAAAAAGGACAAAAACCTCTGGCGAGGGACCCGGGTGATCGGAAGGGAAACCGTGACCGTTCCTGCGGGGAGTTTCAATGTCGTGCGCCTGCAGATGTTCGGCGTCGATGGGCGTGTTTCGCTTCGCAAGACCTACTGGTTCGCTCCGGGCAAGGGCATCATCCGGGAGGAAAAGGTCCGTGAAGTGGACGGAAAGCCGGTGATGATCGAAACGGACGAGCTGATCTCCGTGGAAGCGGGCACCGGTGAGTTCTGAAGATGGGGGATCCGCCCTCATCGAACCGCCTATTGCCCCAATGGCTTCCGCATGAAAACCGAAACACCCTCCCGTTGGGGAGGGTGTCAGGCATGAACGGACACAGTTACCCGGAAAGAGAATCAGCGGCGGCGGCGGATGACCAATCCGGTCAGGCCAACCAAGCCGAGCAATGAGGCGCTTGGCTCGGGAACCTGAGCGGCATTGAAGTTGGCGGCGAGAATTCCCGCACCGTTTCCTGAATTTTGGAGAGAGACAATAAACTCGTTGGATCCGGTTTGCAGCACGATGAACTCCTCGTTGGTGCCAGTGGAGATGGCGACTTGTTCGAATGAGACGTCGCTTGGCAGGGTGCCGAGGAAATTGACGTAGACGGTGTCGCCATTGTCGAACTGGAGGGACGGAGCGCCGAAGAAATCGGTGCCGACCTCGAGAGCGGATGTGATTCCCTGCACCGCGTTGAAGCCGGCGCTGAAGCTGACGTCGCCATAGCCGGGAACGTTGACGATCAGGGTGGAGGGGATGGTGCTTCCGACGCTCGAAGCAAAGTCGAGGGTGAAGGCCTGGAGGCCGGGTGCCACGGCAAGCGTGGCGACTGCGAGGAGTGCTTTTAGTTTCATGATAGGAGGGGAGTCGTGTTGAACAGCGATCGGTTTTCTCATGAAAAGCCGATCAGTTACGCGAGTTATGCGCAAATAAAGTCCAATACGCAATCCTAAAATCACGAATTATGCGTATTTGATAAAGATTATTCCGTTTTCAGGTCCGAGGCGATTTTTTTCCCGCTTTCAAAACCGGCGTCGTAGCACTGGATCTGGAACCGGGATGACGAGAAAAGCCCGGGTCTCTGGGTGGTGGTGGTCGCTGGTCTCATGAGCTTCCCGCAGGCCCGCATCTCATTGAGGTGCAACTGGTGAATTTCATCGGTCACGAGTTGATGACCCCGGGAAAGGGTATCGCTGATCCGCGGACGGAAGTGGGGCGAATTCCAGCGCTCATCGATGCCGCTGTGGCGGATATGATGGGTGATGATCGTCTGGATCCTGGGATCCGGGGCGAAATGGAGGAAAGGGGAGCTGTTGGCGATCCCACCATCCCAGCAATAGCCGGAAGGCAGCTTCTGCGGTGAAACCAGGCACGGCACGGCGCAACTGGCGAGGATCGCGGCGGAAGAGCTTCCGCGGGTGAGGATTTCCGTGCGGAGCAGATTGAGGTTCGCGACGGGGATGGAGACTTCGCCGTTCCTGCAGTCCTCCAGATTGGGAGCGCGGTCCTTGAGGATGTTGGCGAGGTATTTTTCCGCGTCCCGGAAGGAAGTCAGTCCTGCGACACCCGGCCAGTAGAGCATCATCGCGATGCCGCGGGCGAAGCTCTTCAGTTCCCAGAAGGCCCATTTGAATTTCCGGCTGAAGATGATGCTCCGGATTTCCTCGGCGGAGAAACCTGCGGCGAGCAGGACGGCGATGAGGGAGCCGGAGGAGGAGCCGGTGAAATAGCTCGGCCGGATGCCGCTTTCGAGCAAACCCGCGGCGAATCCGGCGTGGGCGTAAAATCCGAAGAACGAGGATTCGAGGCTCAGAGCCAGACCGGGATCAGGCTGCGTTTCCGGAGGATGCATGTTCGGGATTGCGGATGGATTTCGGGAGAAGCGAGGCGGCGGCCATCGCGCCGGGGATGCACCAGAGCAGACCACACAGGAAGCCTGCGAGGGAAATCAGAACCGCGTGGCCGGACGGTGTGCCGGCAAGGGTGCCGAGCTGGTTGACAAACAACTCCTCCCGCATTCCGAGTCCGCCGGGTGTCGCGGGGACGGTGGTGGCGGCATCGATGACCGGCATCACGGTGTTGATTTCGGCCAGGCTGACATTCGCCCCGCAGCCTTTGGCGATGCACCAGAAGGTCGCGAAATGGAAGGCGACCATCAGGATGCTGGCACCGACCGCGGCGAAGAGCCGGAAGCCGGTGGGGCGGAGCATTTCGAAGCAGTCGGAGACATGGAGCATCCAATCGCGCGCCGGCGCCCATTTCGGCAGCCAGAGGCGGGCTTTTTCGGTGCCGCAGAACCAGCAGAAGGCGAAGAGCAAGGAGGAGAAAAACAGATAACCCCAGAGGAAATGCACCGCGGCTTTGCCGACCGGGGTGGTGGAAAGGATGGCGCCCGCCGGCAGGGTGAAAATCAGTGCGGGGATGATCAGCGAGATCAATCCGCAGAGGCGGTCGGCGACGACGGAAACCATCAGTTTCGAGGCGTTGCCGGGAAATTGCCGGGTGAGCATCAGCACCCGGGCCGCATCCCCGCCGAGGCCGCCGATGACGAACGTGCCGATGAAGGTGCTGGCGAGGAACACGCCGGCCAGCCGTGTCCAGCGGACCGTGATGCCGAGCAAGCGCAGGCAGATCCACCAGCGCCAGATGTGCGCGGCGATGCTGGCGCCTGCGACCAGCACGCCGGCGACGAGCCAACCGGGATGGATGTTTTGCCAGGCGTTGGCGAAGCTTTCGGCGAAGCCGGGCCGGCGGATGATCCACCAAGCGAGCAGGCCGGAAATGATGATCTGGATCGCGAGAAAAGCGCGGCGGCCCCAGGTTTTTCCCCGCGAGCCGTTCATCCGAGCGCGAAATCGGCGGGTTCGAAACCGCGCGGGTTCTTGCAGAGGAAATTGAGCAGGCCCCGGCTGTAGGGCCGTTCGGTGTAGGCTCCGCAGCACATCGCGGCGAAGTTTTTGTCGAAGTGGCCGTTGATCGCTTTCGTGAGCGGGTTGTTGAACTTCATTTTGAAATCCAGGCCGGTGCGGTAGGCGGCCATCATCTCACCGTTGTAGAATTTGGAAATGAGCTCCTGCCACGCGGTCAGGCGTTCCTTCATCTCGGTCTCGTAGGTGGCGAGGATCGTTTTCCAATCGTTGGGGCCGGAGATGTTGATGAGATCGGCGAGGCATTCGCCGCCGCGCATGGCGATCCACATGCCGGGCGAAAGCATCGGATCGACGAACCCGAACGCGTCGCCGAGAGCGACCCAGCCGGGGCCGAACGCGCGATCGCTGATGAGCTGGTAGTTGGTGTAGATCGGGATGTCGGAGACGCGTCTGCGATCCGTTCCGGCGGCGGCAAGGATCGGATCCCCGGCGATCGCGTTCTCGAGTCTTTCCTCCGGGGTGGAGCCCAGTCCGCGGAGCGTCTCGCCATTGATGACGACGCCGACGGACATTCTTCCGGGCAGCGGGATCTGCCAGCTCCAGCCCCCGTGGACCGTGCGGCAGATGACGATCTGGCCGGGAGGGCCGTCGTGCTTCCAGCCCTCGTAGTGGGCGAAAAGGGCCATGTCCTTGCGGGGGCCGGTGGTGACGGGAATTTTCAGCAGCTTCGCCGCCGTGCGCCGGCGCCCGGTGGCGTCGACGATGAGGTCGGGCTGCTCGCCGTTCCATTCCGGGACCATCGCCAGCGAGTCGTCGCCGAGGATGATCTCGCGACCGCTGTTGTCGTCACCTTTGAGAATTGTCGCTTCGGAATCGATCCAGCGGACGTTGCTCCTGCGGGCGCGGTTTTCGATGATCTGGTCGAACTGCGGGCGCGGGAGATTGTAGGAGTAGGTGGGGAGGACGCCTTTGACCGATTGGAAACTCAGGCGGATCGGTTCATCGATGTGGCCGAGGGCGAAGGTGGCGCCGGGTTTGTGCTGGGCCACGGCGGCGACTTCCTCCTCGATGCCGAGACGGCGCATGAGCGGGACCAGCGCCGGGATGCCGGATTCCCCGACGATCATCGCCGGACGTTTGCCGCCGTTGAAAAGGGTGACGTCAGCGCCTTTGTCGGCGAGCAATGCCGCGAGGGTGGAGCCGGAAGGGCCGCTGCCGGCGATGGCGATTCGGGTGAGGCGCGAAGCGGACATGATCGAAGTGACCCGCATCGTAGTGGATGCACCGGATGTTGCAGTCGAAAAAACGTCGCGGGAGGGAACTTTCAGCCCAGCCGCTGGACGGTCCAGGTGAGGCCTGTCACGGCGATGCCGAGGCAGGCGATGATTCTGAAAATCCCATAGGCCTTTGTGTGATGCCAACCGATGGTGACCAGCCATGCCACCGCAAGGATGACGGCTTGGGCCGCTTCGACACCGAGGTTGGCCGAAAGGAGCGAGGGGAGGAAACCTTCACCGGGTTTCAACCACGCCGAGAGAGCGCCGGCGAAACCGAGTCCGTGGACGAGTCCGAAACCGAAGACGACCGCGAGCCGCGGCAGTTCGCTTTTCTCACGGTTGGCGCGGAAATTTTCCAAGGCCACGGCCGCAAGGCTCAGGGCGATCAATGGTTCGACCCACGAGCCGGGCGGGCGGATGATCCCACTGGCGGCGAGTCCGAGGGTGACGGTGTGGGCCGCGGTGAAGGCGAGCGATTGATGGAGCAGCGGTTTCCATTTCCGCCGGTAGAAAAAGAGGCCGAGGACAAACAGCACATGGTCCCATCCCAAGGGCAGCACATGAAGGAAGCCCTGCACGAACGAGGTCCGCAACGATCCGCGGAAATTCGCCAGTTCATGGGTATCGCCGGGCGCGAAGCTCAGATAGCCGTCGCCTTTTCCGGGGGCTTTCAGAATGAAGGTCGGGCGGTTTTCTCCATGCGTCCACGTGAGCGAAACCGGGCCTTCCGGTGCGGATTCCGGTTTGAGGATCATCCGCAGGTAGGCGCCGTTGGTGAGGAGCTTCGGGAAATCGGGCGGCGATTGGGAGAAATCGGGGAACCTGGCGGTCCATGTGACGTCGTGATCTCCCGAACGGATCACCAACGATTCACGGAGATAGCGTTCGGCTTCGGCGCGCAGTTGTTTCCAGCCATCCTCGCCTTTTGCCAGCAACCATTCACGATCGGGGGCCGGAGCAGTGGGATTGTCACGGATCGCGGGGTCGGCGTAACCCGCTTCGAACTGGACCTCCATTTCCCAGGAGCGTTCGGTTTCGCGCCACTCGGCATAGAGCTGGGTGACGACGTGGGCTTTCGCAAAGCCGCCCAGATAACAGGTCAACGCGCCGAAAAGCAGAATTCGCAACGCGCCGCGGGACATGGAGGGAGTTCAAGCCCTGCGGCGGCGGCTTGCAAGAGCGGCGACTCCGGCAAGCGAAAGCAGTGCGGCAGACGGCTCCGGGATCGGGCTGACGATGAAACCGAAGTCATCGATGACCGGGAAGGTGTTCGCCGGCAGGTTGATGTTCAGGGTTTTGATCGCCTTGCCGTCTGTGGCGGTGAATCCGATGAACGTGTCCGGGGTCGCGCTGTTGCCCGGCGAGGAGACGGCCGCATTGGAGAAAGGGGAGGCGGAATTGTACAGGACAAAGGGCGTGTCGTCGTTGTAGGTCCCGGTGATGTAGACATCCGCGATCGCCGCGTTTCTGGCCAGGAAGGTGAATCCGAAAGACGACAGATACGACCCGGCCGCGAAGGTCATCTGGTTGGATACCCGGGCACCTGCCGTACTGGTTCCCGTCAGCCGGAAGTAGCCGCTTCCGGAAATGGGGGTTGCATCGATTGCCGCGGATTGGAAAGCGACGGCACTGACTCCCAACGTGAAGTTCAGGGTGCCGGCTCCGCCATTGTAGGAAACTCCCCAGGCGCTGCCGGTGGAGTCACCGGTCCGGTTGTCGAAATTGATCACGCCACCGGTTCCGCTGTTGAATGCGGTTTGAACCATGCCCGTGAACGTGGAGACATTCAGGGCAGTGGCCGATGCATCTACGGTATTGGCTCCGGCCGCATCATATTCCCCGACAGCGGTGAAATTGATCGCCGCCTCCGACATGGACATGGCTCCAACGAGGGCGATCGCGGTGAAGGAAAGGGTTTTCATTTTTCGAAGCGCATCAGGACCGGAGTGGCGGGTCAAGCGGTTGCCCTGTCCCCGATTTCGGTGACGGCTGAGGCTCGATGACGGCCAATGGTTTGGAAATCATGCAGAAACGGACGATCGAGGCGATCATCCAGACAAAGGCGATCAGCCCGAAAACCGAAGCGAGCGAGGTCGCAACGAGCACTTCGCTGATGTGATTGGAGAGTGCGTCGACGTCAGCACCCTTGGTGCCGAGTGTGCCGAACGCGCCCTGCATGCCGATCATTCCATAGAGGAACAATCCTCCGGGGACCAAGATCATCACGATCGCGCTGACGGCGATGTTCCAGCCCCAGAACTTCCGCTTTCCCTGCCATGCGGGGTCGGACGGAAGCGTCGGAGGTGCTTGGCTGGGCATGTCCATGGAACCTGATCAGCGCGCCGATCAGTTCGTCACGCGCATCGGCATCAGCACGTAGAGAAACGAGCCTTCGATGCGGAGGACGCCGGGGCTCATTTCGTCGATCAGATCGAGATACACGTCGCTGGTGTCGAGCGCGCGGAGCGGGGCCTGGAGGAATTCCGGGTTGAAGGCGATCTGGAGCTTCGGTCCTTCGTAGGAGACATCCATCGATTCCTCCGCTTCACCGACGTCCGGTGAGTTGGCGGTGATCTGGATGTTGTTTTCGTTGAAGACGAGCTTCACCGAGTTCGACTTGTCCGAGGACAGGAGGGAAACGCGGCGGACGGTTTCGAGGAGCGCCTCACGGGAAATGACGACCCGCTCGTTGCTGTCGCCCGGGATGACCTGGCGGTAGTTCGGGTAGTTGCCTTCGATGAGCTTGCTGGCGAGGAAGTTGTCGCCGACCTGGAAGGAAATCTGGTTGTCGCTGAGTTTGACGATCACGTCGCCTTCCTCACCGAGGAGGCGCTGGAGTTCCTGCACGGCCTTCGTCGGGATGATGACGTCGGTTTCGTGGGAAGCGGGGAACTCGAGATCCGTGTCGACCATCGCAAGGCGGCGGCCGTCGGTGGCGACGAGCGTGAGCTTGCCTTCGCGGAAGCTGGCGAAGATGCCGTTGAGCACGTAGCGGGTCTCGTCCGTGGAGATCGCGTAGGAGGTTTTCTTGAGGCCGTCGCGGAGGTCTTTCTGCGGGATCTTGAAGGTCTTGGCGCCTTCGAAGTCCGGGAGTGGCGGGAATTCGGCTTCACCGAGGCCGATGATCTTGAAACGGGACGGGCCGCTCTTGATCTCGGCGTGGTTTTTCGAGTCCACGGAAACCTCGACTTCGCTGGAAGGCAGTTCGCGGACGATGCTCACGAGGCGCTTGGCCGGCAGCGTGGTCGCGCCTTCCTTCTCGATCTGCGCTTCGACGGAACCGGTGATGCCGACATCAAGGTCGGTCGTCGTGAACTGAAGACGACCGCCTTTCGCGACCAACAGGACGTTGGAGAGGATCGGGAGGGTCGTGCGCGAGCTGACGACATGCTGGACCTTTTGCAGGCCATCGAGAAACGCTTCCTTGGAGATACGGAACTTCATTGAAAACTACGGATCGAGTTGGCCGAAGTTTCCGCTTTCGCCCTTTCTTGGCAAGACTTCTGTTGGAAAACCGGGGCTTGCCCGGACATCGTGGAAAACCCCCGGTTTTTCAACGTTTGAGCTGCGCCTCGATCCGGTCGACCGCCTGCTTCACATCGCTTTCGCGATCGATGCGTTCGCTGACCTTTTTCACCGCGTGGATGACGGTGCCGTGGTCGCGTCCGCCGAACTGTTCGCCGATCTCCATCAGCGAGCCTTTCGTGAGCGTGCGGCTCAGATACATGGCCACCTGGCGCGGGAAGGCGATGCTCGCCGGGCGGCGGCGGCTGGTCATGTCGGCGATGCGGACGTCGAAATGCTCGGCGACGGCTTTCTGGATCGAGTCGATGGTGATCTGGCGTCCGGCTTCCTCACGGAGGAGGTCGCGGAGCAGGTGCTCGACCTTCTCAACGCCAACGCTTTCCCCGGCGAGCGAGGCGTAGGTGGCGACGCGCATGAGCGCGCCTTCGAGGCGGCGGACGTTGGTGCGGATCTTTTCGGCGAGGAAACCGAGCACGGTTTCGTCGACGCGGACCTTCCAGTCGGCGGCCTTCTTCTTGAGGATCGCCATCCGCGTTTCCATGAGCGGCGGCTGCATCTCGACGGTCAGGCCGCACTCGAAGCGGGAAATCAGACGTGGCTCGAGGCTCTTGATCTCGCAGGCCGGGCGGTCGCAGGTGAGGACCACCTGGTTGCGGCCGTCGAGCAGGGTGTTGAAGGTGTGGAAGAACTCTTCCTGGGAGCGGTCCTTGCCGGCGAGGAACTGGACGTCGTCGATGAGCAGGACGTCCGTGCTGCGGTAGCGGCGGCGGAATTTCTCGATGTCGCCTTTCCTGACGGCGTCGATGAACTCGTTGGTGAATTTCTCGCAGGTCAGGTAGATGACACGCGAGGACGGGGAGCGGCGGAGGAGTTCCTGGCCGACCGCCTGCATGAGGTGGGTCTTGCCGAGGCCGGGACCGCCGTAAATGAAGAGCGGGTTGTAACCGACTCCGGATTTCTTCGCGACGGCCTCGCAGGCGGCGTGGGCGAACTGGCTGTTGCTGCCGACGACGAAGCTGGAAAAGGTGAACGCGGGGTTCAGGCCCGCGGATTTGATCCGGCGGTCGAGCGCTTCGCCCTCAAGGGTCGCGGATTTGGAAGGGATCCGTTGGTATTCGAGGCGGGCGGTGTCGGTGGTGTCTCCGCCGGATGCCTGCGGCTGGCTTTGCCCGATCACGACCTTCACTTCGCGGGCATCTTCAAAGGCACCGCTCACGGCCATCGTGAGTTCGGGAAGGTAGTTGGTCTCGATCCACACCTGATGGATTTCACCGGGGACTTCGACGGTCGCCGTTCCATCTTCGAGGCCGGCCCATTTCGCGGAGCGGAACCAACGCTGGAACGCGTCCTGTCCGACCATCGACCGCAGCGTGTCACAAGCTCCATCCCACCCTCGCACCCCATTTGCTTCGGGGATTTGGTATCCTGTAAAACCATCCCCTTCGCTCGACACTCCCTCGGGTTTCAACATGATCTCTGCGTCTGAAAAATTTGAGTTTACGCGGCCTCTCATCTTTCCCCCTTGGAAGGTTGCAGGTGCCGCGTGAGGGAGATGATGGGACACTCGAAGGCGCTGGGGAAAATCTTTTTAAAACTTCATCGGCGGTCTTTCCGCATCTCCACTTTCCACAAGCGTTCCACGGCAAATATTTTTTGAAACTTGACGCTCGGAAAACTAAACCAATCCGAAATATCGGAGGTGGGGCTTAATACGATATCCGTCGTAGATCACTGAAATCTAACGTCCTAGAGGTGACGATAACGTCACATGTCGGCTAAAACATTTCGGTAATAAATTTCCGCGGCGTGTTTCGTTTACTGCGTGATTACATCCGCCGCCCGCCGTCTAACAGAAGGCTGCTCCGATGGGTTCTTCCAACCTTCCGATCTTCAGAACATTACCGGGAAATCTCCGTTCTCCGGGTGCGGAAGCAGAGGGCGACACCGACGGTCACAAGCGTTCCGGCCATGATCCGCCAGGGGAATTCGATGACGGGCATCCATGATGGATTCTGATAGAGCGGGCCGCCGCCGGTCATCTTCCAGAAATCGTTCGGCAGGTTGCTGAGGAGTGCGACGAAGATGATGCCGGAGATCATGGCGATCACGTTGCCCGTTTCGCTGCCGCGGCTTTTCGTGAAAAGGCCGATCATGAAAATACCGAGCAGTGAGCCATAGGTGTAGCCGAAGCTGCCGAGGATGATGCCGATGATGCTGAGCGATGGATTGTGAGCCTTCACGAACGCCGTCCCGAGGCCGACGAAGATCAGTACGAGCGCGAAGCCGACGGTGCTGCGCTTGATGATGCGGACGCGGGCGTGGTCGTCCTCCGGCGTTTTGAACCAACGGAAGTGGAAGTCGCGCGAATAGCTGGTCGCGAGTGAATTCAACGCGGTGCCGAGAGAGCCCATCGTTGTCGCGAGAACGCCGGCGATCACGAGACCGCGCAGGCCGCCCGGCATTACATCGACGACGAAGTAAGGAAAGATTCGCGTGTGATCCGGCTTGCCGTTCGCCATCGGCAGTGACGGGTCCTGGACAATGTGGCCGTAGTAGACGGAAAGCAGGATGCCGATGGTCAGCACCGCGTAGGTCACGGGAATGTCGGCGAGGCCGGAAAGGATCGTTGCCACGGCGCTTTGGCGTTTGTTTTTCGCGGTGAGCATCCGTTGCACCATGTCCTGGTCGGTTCCGTGAGTGGCCATCGTCACGAACAACGAGCCGAGAAACGCCGACCAGACAGTGAACTCGCTTTCGAGCACGCTCTTGATCGCACCCCAGGTCGTGGTGGAAGGGTGATCGCCTTGCCATTCCCAGAGCTTCAGATCCGAAGGCGCGGTCAGGAACGACTTCGCGCCTGCCCAGCCGTTCGGGATGTGACCTAGCAAATACCAGACGGAAAAGCCGAGTGCGCCGAACAGGACCAGGATTTGCAGCACGTCCGTCCAGATCACCGCCTTGATGCCGCCGATCGCGGTGTAGGCGGCAGTTAGGATCGTGATCAGGACCAGGGCCAGTCCGGTGAACCAGAATTGGTCCCAGTTCGTGAGCGGATCGTTCGGGTTCAGCTGGTTCCAGATCACGATCAGCAACAGCGTCGGCACCCACAGGCGCGAGCCGCTGGCCAGCGAGCGGGTCAAAAGGAAAAGCGCACTGGCAAACCGGCGGGTGCGGGGGCCGAAGCGCATTTCGAGGAATTCGTAAATGCTGACGACGTTGTGCTTATAGTAAGCGGGAATGAAAACGCCGCTGACGACCAGCCGGGCGAGAAGGTAGCCCGCCATCAATTGGGCGTAGGTGTAGTTCCGCAGGCGGAATCCTTCGCCGGGCGTTCCGAAGAACGTTCCGGCGCTGATTTCGGAAGCGAGGATCGATGCGAGGACCGCCCACCACGGGATGGAGCGGCCGCCCAGCGCGAACTCGGAGACGTTACTGTTCCGGCGGCTGAAATGCACGCCAATCGCGATGATGACGGCGAAATAAATACCGATGATGAAGAGGTCCAAGCCGAATTCCGACATGCCCGCCAACCTATGCCGCCGTGCCGCCGTTCCAAGCGAATAAGCCGCACATTTCCCTTTCCGCGGCCGTTTCTCCGGGGCATCCTGAAGCGCGATGCCGGATACCCCCAAACTCGTTCAGGACGACCCGTGGCTGACACCCCACCAACCGGCCATCGAGCGGAGGATGCAGCGGTTCGCGGACGAACTCGAAAACATCCGTTCCGGCTCCGGTTCGCTCACCGCCTACGCCACCGCGCATAAATCCGCGGGCATCCATTACCAGTCCGCGGCGAACCAGTGGATGGTCCGCGAATGGGCACCGGCCGCGAAATCCGTCAGCCTGATCGGTGACTTCAATTTCTGGAACCGCGAGGCGAATCCGCTCGCCCCGACCCGTGACGGCATGTGGCAGCTGCGGCTTCCCGGCGATGCGCTCCAGCACGGCCAGCGGGTGAAACTCCACGTCGTCGGCGCCAATGGCAGCCGCCGCGACCGGATTCCCGCCTGCATCCGGCGCGCCGTGCAGGATGCGGCGACCCATGATTACTCCGGCCAGATCTGGAGTCCTTCGAAAGCCTACGTCTGGGAGCACAACTTCGATCCGTCCGCCGTCACCGCCCCCCTGATCTACGAAACCCACGTCGGCATGGCCGGTGAGGAACCGCGCGTCCACAGCTACCGCGAGTTCGCGGAAAAAACCCTGCCGCGCATCGTGGCGGGCGGCTACAACACGATCCAGATCATGGCGATCCAGGAGCATCCGTATTACGGCTCCTTCGGTTACCACGTCTCCTCGTTCTTCGCTCCCTGCTCCCGTTTCGGCACGCCGGAGGATTTGAAATACCTCATCGACACCGCCCACGGCCATGGTCTCGCGGTGTTGCTGGATGTCGTCCATTCGCACGCGGTCAAGAACACCGCCGAAGGGCTCAACGATTTCGACGGCTCGGAAAACCAGTATTTCCACAAGGGCCCCAAAGGCGACCACCCGTTGTGGGATTCCAAATGCTTCGACTACGGCAAGGCGGAAGTCCGGCAGTTCCTGCTCTCCAACATCCGCTATTGGCTCGAAGAGTTCCGTTTCGACGGCTTCCGCTTCGATGGCGTCACCTCGATGCTCTACCATTCACGCGGCGACAAGGCGTTCAGCACCTACGACGACTACTTCGGCGATGACGCGGACGAGGATGCGATCCTCTATCTGCAGCTCGCCGCACAGCTCATCCACGAATTCAAACCGGGTGCGATCGCCATCGCGGAAGACATGTCGGGCATGCCCGGCCTCTGCAAGCCGGTCGGCGACGGAGGACTCGGGTTCACCCACCGGCTCGCGATGGGTGTTCCGGATTACTGGATCAAGCTGTTGAAACACAGCCGCGACGAAGATTGGAACGTGGATGAAATTTTCAACGTCCTCTCGAACCGGCGTTACGGAGAGAAGACGATCGCCTATGCCGAAAGCCACGACCAGGCGTTGGTGGGTGACAAGACCATCGCCTTCCGGCTGATGGACAAGGAAATGTATTTCCATATGGACAAGGACGACCCGAACCCGGTCGTCGAACGCGGGATCGCGGTCCATAAATTGATCCGTCTCGTGACACTTGCGGCCGGCGGTGAAGGCTGGCTGAATTTCATGGGCAACGAATTCGGCCATCCCGAGTGGCTGGATTTCCCGCGCGAAGGAAACGCGTGGTCCTATCACTACTGCCGCCGCCAATGGTCGCTTGTCGACAATCCGGATCTGAAATACCGGTGGCTTGGGGATTTCGATGCCGCGCTGGTTTCACTCGCGAAGGAAGCGAACCTGCTGAACACGCCGCCGGCGCAATATCTCCACATCGATCACGGCCGGCAGATCCTTTGCTTCGAACGGGCGAACCTGATCTTCGTCGTCAATTTCTCCGTCGATCAATCCGTGTTCGATTTCACCTTCGCCGTTCCCGGGAACGAGACGCGGAAGCTGGTTCTCGACAGTGACCTCGCGGAATTCGGCGGCCATGGACGGATCGACCATGCTTTCGATTATCCCATCGATGCGGAAGGACGGATCCATGTTTACACTCCGTCGCGGAGCGCCCTCGTTTTCGCGAAAATCTGAGAGATGGACAACCTCCCGGTCATTCCCGATCCGGATCAGCCGCCGGGCCACAAGATCGCCAACGCGATCCTGAAGTTCCTCGGCAAGATCCCGGAGACCGACCATCCGGAAAGCCTGACCCCGCACCAGAGCGCGCAGTCGATCGCCAATGCCGCCGCGTCGAAAGCGGCGACGGCGGCGGGAGCGCTGGCAGTGCCTCCGGGTCCGCTCGGCTGGCTGACGATTCTTCCTGAACTCCACACGATGTGGAAAATCCAGACCCAGATGGTCGCGGACATCGCCGGGGTTTATGGAAAGACCGCCGTGCTTTCCCGCGAGCAGATGGTTTACTGTCTGTTCCGTCATGGGGCCGCGATGGCCGTGCGCGACGTGGTCGTCCGAGTAGGTGACCGTTATCTCGTCCGTCAGCTTTCGCCGATGGTTCTGGAGAAAATCGCCAAGAAGATCGGCGTGAA
>DATLIO010000410.1:0-3880 GCA_035539355.1 Luteolibacter sp. | reverse complement strand
GTCTGTGACCGTCGCAGGCTCATAATTGGAAAATCACCGACGGTCACAGACCGCCGCTACAATTTCTTCCACACCGTCACCATCGACCGCGTCCACTGGAATTTCCTCGCCGTCTCGCGGATGAGGAACGGCTCTTCGCCTTTCCGGATCAGTTCGAAATCCGGCGACAGCCATTTCTCCAGCCAATCGAAGGTCGATCCTTCCGGCCAGTTCCCCAGCGGCGTGAAATCCTCGAGCCACGTGCACGGCGTCGCCAACACCAGCTCACCCCCCGGTTTCAC
The DNA here is from genome assembly GCA_035539355.1 of Luteolibacter sp. GTDB lineage: Bacteria > Verrucomicrobiota > Verrucomicrobiia > Verrucomicrobiales > Akkermansiaceae > Luteolibacter. The sequence goes on along the minus strand of DATLIO010000410.1, from coordinate 3,599 downwards.
GAGATCCGGAAGCCGTTCGAGCAATTTCGCCGGCTCGGTCAGGCGGCAGAGCAGGTTCGCGGCATGCACCCGGTCGAATACGCCCAGCTCCCCGGGCAGATTCATCGCGTCGCCCTGCTGGAAAACGATTCCATCCCCCGCGGCAGGCGCCTTCGCCTCGAGCCGTGTGGTCGTGCGGCCCTCCTCAAGCCGGTCGTAACCCACCGCTCCACCAAATCTCACTGTTTCCGCCGCCTCGATGAACGCGTGGGAAAAATCAATCCCCACCACCTCGCGGCAGCTTTTCGCCATCTCGAAAGCCGATCGTCCGACCGCGCATCCGAGATCCAGCCCCCGCTCCACATTTCCTTCCGAAAACCATTCCGGCGTCCGCACCGCGAATCCGAGCGCCTCCTTCATTCCCGCCGGCCAGTTGCCCTCCGCAGGCAGAATTTCCTCGTCCGCGCCATAGTGGAAAAGCAGGTATTCCCCGACCAGCTTGCGGGTTTCGTAAATGTCACTCATCGCCCGCCTGGAGTTGATCCGGATTCATCCGCAGAAGTTTCTTCTTCTCCCGCGCCTCGCGGAAGAACGCCTGGATCAGCCCGAGGCATTCCTCACCCAACACCCCGCTGGCGATTTCGCAACGGTGATTCAACGGCGGGTTCGCATCCAGCAGGTTGATCCAACCGCCCGCCGCGCCCGCTTTCGGGTCCGGACAACCGAAAACGACCCGTTCCGGCCTGCAATGCACGATCGCCCCCGCACACATCGGGCACGGCTCCTTCGTCACATAAAGCGTGCAACCCTCCAGCCGCCAGTTCCCGACGACATTCTGCGCCGCGGTCAAAGCCAGCATTTCCGCATGCGCGGTCGCATCCTTCAGCGTCTCGACCTGGTTCCACGCCCGCGAAATGATTTTTCCCTCCCTCACGATCACCGCGCCGATCGGCACCTCGGTGGCCGCGTACGCGCGCCGCGCCTCCCTGAGTGCCTGACCCATGAAATGAACGTCGCTGTGCAGATCGATGATCGGCTCTTCCACGCCGCTTTCCTCCACGATCTTTTCCCACACTTCAACTTTCAATGTTGGACGTCCGTGGATCGGTGTTCAAAAATCATCCCCGTGATTCCAAGAACGTTCCAGGACCGCGTCATCGCCCCCTCCCTGCTCGCCGCCGACTTTTCCCGTGTCCGCGAGGAAACCACCCGCGCCATCAACGCCGGCGCCGACTGGCTGCACCTCGATGTCATGGACGGCCATTTCGTCGACAACATCTCGTTCGGCCCCGCCATGGTCCAGGCCGTCCACGAGACGAATGACATCTTTCTCGACGTCCATCTCATGGTTTCCCGGCCGGACCACTATCTGCCGCGCTTCGTCGCCGCCGGGTCGGACCTCATCACCGTCCACGTCGAGGCCGACCACGATGTCGCCGACACCCTGAAACGCATCCGCGAAGCCGGTTGCCAGGCCGGTCTCGCCCTCAATCCCGCGACACCCATCGAGAAAGCCGAGCCGTTCCTCGACCAGATCGACCTGCTCCTCTGCATGACCGTCGTCCCCGGATTCGGCGGCCAGGCGTTCATGCCCGAAATTCTCCCGAAAATCGAAGCGGCAGCCCGACTCCGCCGTGAACGCGGCCTGAATTTCCACATCGAGGTCGACGGCGGCATCGACACGAAAACCGCCGCTCCCTGCGCCGAAGCGGGTGCGAACGTCTTCGTCGCCGGCTCGTCCACTTTCAAAGCACCCGATATGGCTCAGGCGATTTCGGCGATCCGCGGCGTTTAACAAGGACACCGCTTTGAAATGAAACCCAACGTCCTCTTTCCCGTCATCACCGCCATCCTCGGCTTCGGAGCCGGCTGGGTGCTCAAACCCGCGACCGCGCCGGAACCGGTCGTCCGCAAAAGCCCACCCGCCCGGCCGGCCGTTCCACCACCCACCGAGGTGGCCGCGGAACCCGCCCCACCTCCGGTCAAACGGACTCAGCCCGCCGTACGACCAGCCGGCGCCGCGGATGACGAAACCCTCAAGAACCAGCTCAAATCCCGCGACGAGGCCAAACTCGCCCGCCTTGTCGAGGCGCTGAATCTCAACGACGAGCAGAAAGCCGTCTTCCTCAACGCGATGAACATGGCCGAGGGGATCCTCAACCCGGAAGCCACCCTGGATCCTTCCAAAATGCTGGAAACCGCCCTCAACGCCGCCTCCGGCATCGAAAAAGCGATTTCCGGAACCCTCACCCCGGAGCAGGCCGCCGCATTCGCCGCCCTCCGCAAACGCTCGGAGGAAAACACGATCGAAAGCACCACCCAGAACCGCATGGGTGAACTCGCGAAACTTTCCGACCTCTCTCCCGAACAACGGGAAAAACTGGCGGGCATCATCCGCGAGAACGTCCGCACCAGCCACGAGGGGCGGCCCGCCGGACTCGACCTCGTCCTGGACACCTCCGTTCTGCCGCTCGGGAACACGTTCATCGCCAACTCGGCCGTCGATAACATGATCTTTTCGCAAGGAAGCGCCTTGGACCCCGCGACCCAGCGATCCTACATCGATCTTCAGCGGAAGAACCTCGATTCCCAGTTCGAGGACTACAAGGACGTTCTGACCCCCGCCCAGCAGGAACGCCTCAGAATCGACATCGAAGAGCGGAAACAAGCCCTCGACCGCGTCGGCGAACTGCTCCGCTGAAATCCTCGCCCCCCGGCGTTCAATGTTGGACGTCGGACGCCAGGTATTGGAAACTTTGGCATGCCACGCCCCGACGGCCGCCAGAACGACCAACTCCGCCCGATCTCCTTCATCCCGAACGTCGCTCCGCACGCGAACGGCTCGGTGCTGGTTTCGTTCGGCGAAACCCGCGTGATCTGCTCCGCGACCATCGAGGAAGACGTCCCCCGCTGGATGCGCGCCCAACGCGTCGAAGGCGGCTGGCTCACCGCCGAATACTCCATGCTCCCCTACTCGACCCTCGAGCGGAAGCAGCGCGACATCACCCGCGGGAAAATCGACGGCCGCTCCATGGAAATCCAGCGCCTCATCGGCCGCGCCATCCGCTCCGTCACCGATCTCAAAAAACTCGGCCAACGCACCGTCTGGATCGACTGCGACGTCCTCCAGGCCGACGGCGGCACCCGCACCGCCTCCATCACCGGAGGCTGCGTCGCCGCCGCAATCGCCTTCAACAAGCTTCTTGGTGCCGGAAAGATCCGGGATTTCCCCATGAAGAAACTCGTCGCCGCCGTCTCCGCCGGCGTCTGCAACGGCACCCCGCTGCTCGACCTCAACTACCTCGAGGACAAGGATGCGTCCGTCGATTTCAACGTCGTCATGACCGAAGCCGGCGAGTTCGTCGAAGTCCAGGGCAGCGGCGAGGAAGCCGTTTTCACCGGTGAGGAAATGTCCGCCATGCTCGAACTCTCCCGCAAAGGCATCGCCGAAATCGTATCCCTCCAGAAAGCCGCCATCCTCACCGCGGACCGCGCCGCCCCCGCGGACCTCAGCTCTCTGTTCTCCACCTTCGGGAAAAAATAGGGGAGACGGCACCGATCACCGGCGAGCCCCGGGAAATACGGACTCGACAGCGACCCGCAATTTCCCTCAGTTTACT
>DATLIO010000409.1:0-3475 GCA_035539355.1 Luteolibacter sp. | reverse complement strand
GGACTTCGATCTCAGCGCCGGGAACGCAGCCGCCGGTTTCCGATCCGAAAAGGTGGTCGAGGTGGAGGGCCTTGAGCGCGTGGTGGGTGCGGATGCCGTGGCGGGCGGCCTCGGCGGCGAGTTTGGCGCCTTCGGCGGCTTCATCGGCGGAATAACCGCGGGACTGGTAGGCTGCGATGACGAGCGAATCGTGGTCTGCGCGAGGGATTACGAGAAATTCGGACATGGGATTGCTTGCAATTGTTGCGGCGTGGAGAATGACGAACCGACCGGAGTTGTCGAGTGGTATGAAAGTGTTAGTCCGGAAGCCCGATTTCCGTTTGCGGGCCGGGGATGGTCGGCTCAGGCTGAGAGTGTTGAAAGCGGCCGGAGTCATGATCCTCAGTCTCTTCTGCGGTTTCGCGGAAGCGGTCGATTTTTGGGAAATGGAGCCGATCCGGTATTCGGATACCCCGGCGACGGATCCGATCGCGAAGCTGGCGGAGGATCTCGCGACGGGCCGGAAAACGATCGAGGGAAACACCGACGTCGAGAAACTGCGGTTCGTGCTCAAGCTGCTGGACGTGCCGGTCGAGTCCCAGATGCTTGTTTTTTCCCAGACCAGCCAGCAGAACGCGCTGATCCGGCCGAAGAATCCGCGGTGCCTGTTTTTCAACGAGAACGCCTATGTCGGTTTCGTGCCGGGCGGGGACATCGAAGTGATCACCCATGACCCGGTTCTCGGGATGACCTTTTACCTGATCGACATGGCGAAAGGGAAAGAGCCGGACCGGATCGTCAGCCGCGACAGCAATGTCTGTCTGGCCTGCCACGGCACGCGTCGGACGGAATCGGTGCCGGGGGTGCTGGTGCGGTCCGTGCATCCGGATGAAAACGGCCATCTGATCCTGAAACTCGGGATGGATCACATCGATTCGCGGAGCCCGATCCCGATCCGCTGGGGCGGTTACTACGTGACGGGCCGTAGTTCGCTGCCGCATCTGGGAAACCGGGTTTATTCGGAAAGCGATGAGCGGGATACAGAGCGCGAACCGATCGAGCATCAGACTCTGGATGGCGTGATCGATGTTTCGAAATACCCGCGCAACACCAGCGACATTGTTTCGCTCATGCTGCTGGAGCACCAATGCCGGCTGCACAACCTGCTCGTCGCGGCATCGATGGAATACCGGCGGATGTTCTGGTTCTCGAAGTCATTGGAACCTTCGGGAAATCCCGACGAAGGACGGGCGGGTAGATCCGCCGATGAACAGGCGATCACGATCGTGGATGCGATGCTTTTCAAGGACGAGGCACCGATGGGGGACGGTGGCGTGGATGGCGATCCGGCGTTCCAGGAAATGTTCACGAAGCGGTTTCCCGAAGCGGATGGGGAATCGCTCGCCGAGTTCCATCTCGGGAGCCGGTTGTTCAAGAACCGGTGTTCCTACATGATCTATTCCGAAGCGTTCAAAGTGCTGCCTGAGCGCGTTAAGAATGCCGTTTTCGCGCGTTTGAAGAAAGTGCTCGAGGGCGGGAAGGATTTTCCCGACATGCAGGAAAAAGAACGCCACAGGATCGCGGGGATCCTGCGGCGTACGGTGAAAGGTTATTGAATGTAGCGGCGGTCTATGACCGTCGCTGTTGATCGATGGGCCGGTGAAGAACCAGCGACGGTCATAGACCGCCGCTACAATTCACTTCTTCTTATCGAGGATCGAGTTCCAGTGCTCGATGTTGTCGGACTCCTTCGCGAAGAGTTCGGCGGTGTCGTCGTGGATGGTGATCGATTTGATGGTGTCACCTTGTTTCACCTTGTTGACCACGTCCTGACCCTTGGTCACTTCACCGAAGACGGCGTGGCGGCCGTCGAGGTGAGGGGTCGGAAGGTGGGTGATGAAGAACTGGCTGCCGTTGGTGTTGGGACCGGCGTTGGCCATCGAGAAGATGCCCGGCTTCGAGTGCTTCAGGGTGCGGTCGATTTCATCGAGGAAGCGGTAGCCCGGGCCGCCGGAACCGGATCCGGTCGGGTCGCCGCCCTGGATCATGAAGTTGGCGATGACGCGGTGGAACTTGATGCCGTCGTAGTAACCGCGCTTGGCGAGGTTGAGGAAGTTCGCGGTGGTCATCGGAACTTTGGACGAGAAAAGGGTGGCGTCGATGTCGCCTGCGGAGGTGTGGACGGTGATTTTGATGTCGGACATATGGAGAGTTTGCTGGTTTTCCGTTTTCAGCGGAAGCCGAGGGAACGGTGCGGGGAACGATTTGGCAAGAACGTCATGCGTTGGCCAACACCCAGCGGTATTCGCCGGCGATTTGTTCATCGACCGGGCGGTGGAGCGACGGTGGGAGGACGCCCCAGGTGTAGGTCTCGATTTCGTAATGCTGGCAGGCATCCGGATTGTCGCGGCGCCATGCGAGGACCTGTTTCGTCTGGTCGCGCGTCGCGCGGAGCGGCGGCTCGGGTTCGGCGTCGAGCGGGATGTGGAAATGGACGCGCATTTCGTGGTAGTCGAACGCGGCGATCTCCCCGCAATCGACGGCTGCGAAGAACTCGGGGAGGTCGTTGAAGCGCTTGATGTAGCCTTCCGCGTGCCTGAGCAGGACCTGGTGGAAATAGACCGGTTCGTCGAATTCGCGGATCGCGGCGAGGGCGGCGGAGTCACGCGGATCGAGCGCGACGGCACTGGAAAGGTGGATTTTCGAAATGCGGATGCCTGCATCGACGAGGGCGTCGAGCGATTCGCGGGCTTCGTCGTATTCAAGGGCGAAATGGCAGGCGTCGTAGTTCAGGCCGATCCGTTTGCGGACGACATCCGCGTTCGGCGCGGCTTCGAGGAGACGCTGGAAGAACGCGAAGGTTTCGGCGGTGTTCTCGAAATGGCCGAGCGGTTCGGGTTCGAGGCCGAGGTGGAAATCGATGTCGTGTTCCGCGGAGAGATCTTCGAGGAAAGCGGCCAGCTCGATCAGGTGGTTACGGATCGGGCGTTCCTCGGCGTTGAAGGTTTTGTGGGACCCGGGGAGCGTGGAAACCGAGGCGGAGGTGCCCGGTTTGCAGATGACGGCGAGGATGCGGAACAGGTTCTTGGTGTATTCCAGTCGGGAAAGCTGGGTCCAATCGGGTTGGAAGACCTTTTCCTTCACGCGGGTGCCGTGGAAGCTGCCGTAAGGGAAGCCGTTGATCGTGAAAACGTAGGTGTTGGTTTTCTCCAGCCAGTCGCGGAATTGCACGAGGTGGTCGCCTTGCAGGAGTTCTTCCGCGGCGGTGGCGGAAAGGCGCAGGCCGATCGCGAACGGCTCGTCCGGCGCGAGTTCGTGGGTGGCGCGGAGGCGGTCACGCACGGCGAGAACGTGGGTGCGGAGAACCTCGGCGGTTTTCTCCCAGGTCTCGGCGGGGTGGATGTTCGTGCAGTAGGAAAGGTGGGAAGTAGCGAGTTTCAAGGCGGCGCAATGTTGAACAGGGAAACCCCGGCGTCCATCCCTGAAAGTCATGAGA
>DATLIO010000408.1:0-3455 GCA_035539355.1 Luteolibacter sp. | reverse complement strand
CCAATGCAGGATTTTCCCACTATCTCATCGGCTGGATGGGAAATTTTGCAACTTTCATTTGCGAGGTTCTTAAACGATGGTTCAATTCCGGCACTTCCATGTCCGCGCGATCCTTTTTCACGTTGTTGCCTCTCTCTTCTGCTTTCCTGATCGCCGCGTGCAAGCCGGTCGGACCGGACCACGAAGTGCCAGGCATGAAATTGCCGGCTTCCTTTTCAAGCGGCGGGGTGAAATGGAAAAAGGAATCCCCGGATTCACTGCCCAAGCCCCGCGCCTGGTGGAGGCTCTATAATGACTCCACTTTGAATTCGCTGGTGGACCGCGCGTTGAACAACAACCAGGAGCTCGCCGGTGCGGCCGCCCGGGTGCGTCAGGCGCGTTCGCTCAGTGCGGCATCGCGGGGCCGGTATTTCCCGAGCATCGATCTGAATCCGTCCGTGAACCGCTCGAAATCCCGGGTGGGCACCGGCGCGGCCGGCCTCAGCGTGATCGAAAACAATTTTTCGGTTCCGGCGGACCTTTCCTATGAGCTCGATGTCTGGGGCCGCGTGCGCCGCCAGGTGGAATCGGCCGACGCTTCCGCCGACGCCCAGCAGGAAAATTTCAACGCGCTGAAGCTCACGATCTCCAGCGAAGTGGCGCAGACCTATTGGGCGCTGCGGGCCGTCGATGCGGACCGCGCGTTGCTCACCCGTGCCGTCGAGCTCCGCCAGAAGGCCTACAACCTTCTCAAAGAACAGCGCGATGCCGGTGCGATCAGCGGACTCGATCTTTCGCGCGCCGAAACCGAGGTCGCCACCGCCGAGGCCGACAAGCTCCAGCTCGACCAGGATCGCGTCGAACTGGTGAATGCGCTCGCGGTTCTGGCGGGTGCTTCGGCGACCGGTTCTTCCGTTCCGGAGCGGTTCGATCTCCCGAGCCCTCCGTCCTTCCCTGTTTCCGTGCCGTCCGAGGTTCTCCGCCAGCGTCCTGACGTCCGTGCGGCCGAACGCCGGGTGGCCGCCGCCAATGCCGAGATCGGAGTCGCCACCGCCGCCTACTACCCGACGTTCACGATCGGCGGTTCGGGTGGTTTCAACTCGGGAGTCGCGAGCCAGCTTTTCAAATCGTCGTCCCTCGTGTGGTCTATCGGGCCGAATGTCTCACTTCCGATCACCCAGCAGAAATTCCTTCGTGATCAAAAGGATGCGGCGGTTGCGGCGCATGAAGCCGCCAGTGCGGATTACCGCCAGATCGTGCTCGATTCGATCCGTGAAGTGGAGAACGCGCTGCAGGCATCCTCGATCATTGTCGGCAGGCAGAAAGCGCAGGATCAGGCGTCCGCTTCCGCGAAAACGACCTTGGATCTTTCGGTGAAACGTTTCGAGGCCGGTTTGGTCAGCTTCCTGGATGTGGTCGACGCCGAGCGGACCCGTCTGGACAACGAGCGCCGTTCCAATGCGGTCCGGGCGGAACGTCTTGCCCTTTCCGTGTCACTCGCCAAATCCGTCGGCGGCGAGTGGTGATCTTCCGAAGTGGGGCGGGCTGACGCCGGGTCAGCCTTCCTCGGCCACTTCGTCCGCACCGATTTTTTGCTCAAGGGCCTTCACCCTGGAAATCAGTTTCGGAAGGCGACGCATCAGCGCCATGGATTTCATTTCCTCGCGCAGCGTGTGTGCGGGTTTGCCGGCGTAGGTTTGGCCGCCCGGAAGGCTGGCGGTCACGCCGGTGCGGGCGGTGAGGATGGATTTCGCTCCGACGACGACATGTCCGCCAATGCCCACCTGAGCGGCGGCGGTGACGTAATCCTCGAGTTTCGCGCTGCCGGCGATGCCGGTCTGGCCGACGATGAGACAGTGTTTTCCGATCACGACGTTGTGGCCGATCTGGACGAGATTGTCGATTTTGGTGCCTTGCCCGATCTGTGTTTTGCCGAAGCGGGCGCGGTCGACGGTCGTGTTCGCGCCGATTTCGACATCGTCGGCGATTTCCACGATGCCGACCTGGTCGATCTTCACGTGTTTGCCGCCGGAAAATTCATAGCCGTATCCGTCCGAACCGATCACGCAGCCGGGTTGGAGAATGACGCGGTCGCCGGTCACGCAACGTTCGCGGACGGTGACGTTCGCCATGATCCGGCAGTCTTTGCCAATGACCGCGTCTTCGTAGATGACCGCGTTCGGGCCGATTTCCGTGCCATCGCCGATCGTGGCTCCCGCCATGACAACCGCTCCGGCGTGGATGCGGACCTTCGTGGGATCGAGGTTCGCTGATTCGTCGACGATCGCGCGTGGATGGACGCCGGGTTGCAGGGCCTTCGCGCTGGCGGCGAAATGTTTCACCACCGCGGCGAAGGCGAGGGACGGGTTGGCGACGGTGATGAGCGCGGTGCTTTCCGGACCGTCGGTTTCACCGGTGGCCGCGATGACGGCGCCCGCCCGCGTGGTCAGGAACTGGCCGCGGTATTTGTCGTTTCCGAAAAAGCTGACTTCGCCGGGGCCGGCGGCATCGAGCGCGGAGACGCCGGCCAGAGAAACATCGAGCCCGCCCCGGACGATGTTGCCATCGACCAATCGGGCGAGCTCGGAAAGGGTGAGGGCGATTGCCACTCTTGGAATTGTTGGGAGAAAGGGGGATTACTCGTTGGCTGGAGCCGGAGTGTTGCCAGGGAGTTCCGGAGTCGGTTCACCAGGGGTCGGCAGGGACTCGGCGGGCGCGTCCTTGTTGAGGTCCTTGAGGAGGCCGGCGGTGATGTCCGTCGCGTCCTTGGTGTAGAGGAGGAAAGGAACCTGCGAGGTGCTGAGTCCGGATTTGTCGAAGACGTAGTCGAAGTTGTCCTTCTTGGCCTGTTCCTCCACCAGCTTGCGGATTTCCTCGAGGATGCCCTTCATGCGCTGGACCATCTTCTCGTTGAGGGCCTGGTTGCGGCGCTGGAGGAATTCGCGGCGCTCGCGGTCGAGTGCGATGCCTTCCTGTTGCTGGATCTGCCAATCCTTGAAAAGCTGCTGTTTCTTCGCTTCGTTGATCGTCGGGTCTTCGAGCTGTTTGCGGAGCTGGCCGAGGGTGTTCTCGAGATCACGGATGCGGGCGAGGCGCTCGTTGTTGTCCTTCTGGATGCGGGCGCGCTCGACGTTGATCTGCTTCTGGGCCTCGTTGGTCTTGTAGTACTGTTTGAACAGTTCCTGCATGTCGACCGTGGCAATCTTCAGTTTGCCTTCCTGGGCGGTGGCGAAGGTGGCGAGGGCGGCCGCGAAAGCGACGGCGAAAAAGCGGCGGATGATGGTCATTGGGGAATGGCGTTTGTTTCCTTGAACGTGCGTCAGGACGGGAACCTGCATGGAAAGCATGGGGCCGTCAACGCTCATGATTTCGGCTGTTTGAGGCCTTCTTTTCCCTTGCAGCAGATTGTTAGAGAGCTAACTTCGACATCTCGGACATGTTTTTTATGTCCGGGAATCCGTTGAAAACCAATATAC
>DATLIO010000407.1:0-3244 GCA_035539355.1 Luteolibacter sp. | reverse complement strand
CGCCGAAATGATGAGCGGCGCGAAGGAGGAGCTGGCCAAGACGCTCGAAGCCGATGTCGTCGACCGCCTGTTCGCGAGCATCGCGAAGAAGGACGTCGTCCTCGTTTCCGGTGTCGTCGGCGATTACGTCGTGCTTTTCCTCGGCGGTTCGATCGACCAGTTCCAGCTCGCTTCCGATGTGAACGAGTCGCTTGCGGGCAACAAGGATCTGCTCGGATTCGCCGATGATTATCTCAAGAAGGACATCATGGCCTATTCGTTCGGCGACAAGCAAACGCTGCAGACGCTGGTCCAGAGCGCCGGATCATTGTCCGACACGCTCAAAGGCATCCGCGATGGTCTTGCCGGTGAAAATGGTCTCGGTGAAACCCGTGAGATCGAATCGCTGCTCCAGGTCGTCATTGAACGCGAGGAAGCCGTCCGCAAGTTCACCAGCTTCGCCGATTCCGGCACCGTCGCCTTTTTCGAAGACGGCCTGAAAATCGAATCCACCGGCGGTGTCGACCAAGGCATGCTCGATTGGAAAGCAACGAACACGCTCAGCTATCTCGGCGAATCATCCGATGTCGTTTTCTTTGCGAACGCGACCGCGGACGCCGGTTACGACAAGGCATCGACCGAGCTGGTCGAATCGTTGGCTGAAACGGCCTACGCCATTTCCCGCAAGGTCGCCGCCCTGCCGGACGGCAATCCGGATCTCGCCCAGTTCAAGGAGATGTCGAAGCTCTTCGATGAGAAATTCCGCGGGGATGCCGTCGGACTGTGGCAGGCGCTCAGCGGCGATCTTGCCGATGGTCTCGGCCGTGAAAGCGCGGTGGTGATCGATGTGAAAGGCACGGTGCCGGCGATTCCAGGAATCCCGCAAGGGGTGGTCGATCAGGGCAAGTTCCCTCGGATCTCCATCATCGCTCCGGTGGTCGATCGTTCGAAAGTCGCTTCTTCATGGGACAAGCTCAACAAGGGCTCGACCAGCATCCTCGCGAAGATCAGCGAGATTTCCAAACAGGAGATCCCGATGCAGAAGCCGATCAGCTCGGAGAAAAACGATCTCGTGACCTGGTTCTTTCCGATGCCGTTCTTCACGGATGACTTCGTCCCTTCCGTCACGCTCAACGACAAATGGTTCGTCACCTCCACTTCGAAACTGCAGGCGCAGGATCTCGTCGCCGCCGCTTCGAAGGGCAACGAAGGCAAGAAAGGCCTCGCGGTGAAACTCAATGTCGCGGCGCTGCAGAAGTATGCGCAGGAAACGTTGAAGGTCATCGATGCGAATTCGCAGGCGATCTTCGGCGACGATCTTGAAAGCTATCAGACGGAGAAGGAGCGCATCACCAAGGTGATCGACGCCTTCGGTGACTACGAGTCGCTGACGCTCCACGGCAACCGCGACAACGGCGTCCTCCGTACGAGCGTCCACTTCAAAACCCGCTGAGATTCCATCCTCCTCCGATCCATGCAGTGTGATCCGATCGCGGTGGTCCGCTCATGTTTCGGAGGCAAATTCGCCGTCCCAAGGCAACCGGGCCTTTGTCCGGACGCCTGGGGCGAGCTGGTCTTCCATGAGAAATACCGGAGCCGCGAAGCGGTTCGCGGCATCGAGGGGTTTTCCCACCTGTGGTTGATCTTCGGTTTCCATGCGACGGCTTCCGAAGGTTGGCGGCCGACGGTCAGGCCGCCCCGGCTGGGTGGCGACGAACGGATCGGAGTGTTCGCGAGCCGTTCGACGTTCCGGCCGAATGGTCTGGGGCTTTCGGTCGTCCGTCTCGAAGGAGTGGACTTCGACCGCAAGGACGGCCCGGTTCTGAAACTGGGCGGATTGGATCTGATCGACGGCACGCCGGTGTACGACATCAAACCCTATCTCGCCTATTCGGATGCGTTGCCCGAGGCCGTGTCAGGCTATGCTCCGGAAGCGCCGGTCCGTCTGCCGGTGGAAATCGATGCTCCGGCGGAAGCCGCCTTTGCCGCGCTCGAACCCCGGGCCGCGAAAGTGATCGTCCAGGCGCTTGCCCTCGATCCACGGCCGGCGACCGCTGCGGATGACGCGGAGCGGGTATTCGGAGCCGATCTTTGCGGAAGAAATGTGAGGTTCCGGGTCATCGACGGGGTTTGCCGGATCGTGGCGATCGAGCCGCCCTCGATTGATGTTAAGGATTGAATGCTTAACATTTCCCAACTATTCTCCGCGCCATGTCCGGTCTGTGTCCGAGATTCGCGGCGATGGCGATGGTTCTGCTGTCGGCCGGCGCGGTTTTCTCCTGCAAGGACAGGAAGGAAAACGTCAGCTCGGATCTGAAGGAAGCCGGATTTGAAGTGACCTCCGACGGTTGGTTCCGCGCCTGTCGTGAGGGCAACGTGGAGGCGATGAAGAAATTCCTTTCCGCGGGTTTTTCGAAAGACACCCGTGATGCGGCCGGAGACACCTCGCTGCATGTCGCGGCGCTGGCGGGACAGGAAAACGCGGCGGATTTCCTGCTCAGAAGGGGCGTGGCGATCGATTCGAAAGGAGCCAAGGGACGCACGCCGTTGATGGCCGCTGCGGCTGCCGGGAAATCGGAGATGGTGAGCTGGCTGCTGCGGCAGGGAGCGGATCCGCAGGCGAAGGATGATGAAGGATTCAAGGCGCTGATGATTTCCGTCCGGGAGGGAAATTCGAAAGTGGTGGAACAACTGGCCGCGTATGACCGCGAAGATCTGGACAATGGGCTGTTGCTGGCCGCGTTGCTCGGAAAGGCGAACGTGATCGATTCGCTGACGAATTACGGGGCATCGGTTTACTCGAGGATGGAGGACGGGAGGACACCGTTGATGATCGCCGCTGAAAACGGTCATGTGGATGCGGTGAAACTGCTCATCGATCTCGGTGCGAGCCGTTACACGGTGAACGCCGAAGGAAAAACGGCTGCCCAGCTTGCTGGGGAGGCAGGCCATCCGGAGATCGTTTCGGTGATCAACCAGGAGCCGGCTCCGACGGAACTCGCGCTTCAGAAACCGGAGGAAATTTCCGCGGAGATGGACGCCGCCGTTGATACCGCCGCCGGAATTTCCGGAGACCGGAAAGCGCCGGTCGGTGGCACGACGGACATTGCGAAAGCTCCATCGTCCACGGGGGCCGGAGCGGCGGGGAAAACCGGAGTGAACCGGATTTCCACACCCATTGAAGGGGCGGTTCTTGGAACGGCGCCGGCGGCCGACGGTCCGGCTTCCGGAGCTCCCCCGGCGGAGAAGAAGCCACCGGTCATCA
>DATLIO010000406.1:0-6501 GCA_035539355.1 Luteolibacter sp. | reverse complement strand
GTATTCGCTTTCGGCGGGCGAAGTGGTGAGGCGGGCGCGGAGGCTTTCGACGTTGGTTTCGGCGGCTTTGAGCCGCGCGGCGAGATCGGCGTTTTCTTTCCGGAGGTCACCGACGCGGGTTGCGTTCCGGGCGGATTCGCTGTTGTCCGCTGCGTTTGCGAGCTGTTGGCGGAGGCGGCGGACTTCGGCCTGGGCTTCGTCAAGGCGGCGGGTGGCAAGCGGGTCGACTTCGAGGATGCCGGGAGGCGCCAATGGCATCGGCGCAGGGCCTTCGAGACGACCGGAAACCTTGGCGCCACCTTCGAGTTCGGCGACGGCGCCTTCGTTTTTCTTCCGCTGCTCGTCAGCCTTCGGTTTGATCTTGGCGGCGGTTTCCGCGTTGGTCTTCGACCGGTTTTTGACCATGTCGGGCTTCCACTCGGGGTAGAATTTGAGGACGCCGTCGATCAGCTTCTGGGCTTGCTCGAGTTTCTCGGTCGCGCCGATGAAATCACCCTTCGCTTCGAGGCTCTCGGCGGCGCGTGTGGCGAGGTAGCCCTGGAAATAAACGTCCGAGGGATCGAACTGCGCGGGCGCAACGGGAGGGCGTTCCTGGGCACGGGTCTGGACGGGCAGGAACGGCGTGACGGCTGCAAGGAGGAGCACCGCTGCGTAAGATGGGGTTTTTGATGGCCGGTGAACCATGGAGGCGGGAGGCTAGCGGGGTGCGATTGCGGGCGCAAGGAGGATTGCGGGGTGTTAGAAGGGTGCCGGGAAAAAACATGGAGAATGAATTTCGCGGATTCCGCCCGCGTGTTAGGATCGGGCATGGACGCTTTGATTCATCATCTGGAGGAGGGACGGGAGCTGGAGCCCCGGGAAGTGGAGGTGGCGGCCGAACTGTTGCTGGATCCGGCGGTGGCGGATGAAAAGAAGGGCCGGTTGCTCGAGGCGCTTTCGAAAAAGGGTGAGACCCCGGCGGAGATCGCCGGCTTCGTGGAGGTGTTCCTCGAGCATGCGGTCGATCCCGGCGTGCAGGAACTGGATCTCGAAGGCCCGACGATCGATGTCTGCGGCACGGGCGGATCGAAGATGGATTTGTTCAATTTCTCGACGACCGCGATGTTCATCGTCGCCGCGGCGGGCGGGATCGTCCTGAAGCACGGGAACCGCGGGATCACTTCGAAAAGCGGCGGCGCGGATGTGCTGGAGGCGCTCGGCATCCGGATCGATCTCCCGGCCGAGGGTTTCCGGAAATGCATCCAGGAAGCGGGTGTCGGCTTTCTTTTCGCACCTCTTTATCACCCGGCGTTCAAGGCGGTGGCCCCGATCCGCAAGGAGCTCGCCGGTCGCGGGGTGAGGACGATTTTCAACATCATCGGCCCGCTGATGAATCCGGCGCGGCCCGAGTGCCAGCTTGTCGGCGTGTTCGCCCGCGAGTTCTGTCCGGCGTTCGCGGAGATCCTGCAGCGTCTCGGACGGGACAGCGCCTGGGCGGTCCACGGGACGGTGGGCGACGGTCGGGTGATCGACGAAGTGAGCCTGATGGGGCCGACGCGGATCTGCAAAGCGGGCGCCTATCAGGACCTGGAGGACGAGGAGGTGCTGCCGTCCGATTTCGGATTCCATCGGGCCGATCCGGAGCAACTCCGCGGCGGCGATGCGACGACGAACGCGGCGATCCTCGAGGCGATCCTTTCCGGAAAGGAAACGGGTCCGCTGCGCGACATGGTTTTGCTCAATTCCGGCGCGGCGCTTGCTTGTGCGGGTCTGTCCGATCACATCGGCGATGGCATCGAGCTGTCGCGCGAGGTGATTTCGAGCGGTGCGGCGTTGGACCGCCTCCGCCGTTTGCAAAAGGCTGCCGTCTGACCTCCGTTCCCGCTGATGAAAAAAATCGTTTTCCGGCTCAATTACCACACGGTGGTCGGGCAGAGCCTTTGGCTGAAAATCTCCGTGAACATCGGGGAGGCCAGGTTCGAGCAGTTGCTGCCGATGCGTTGGATCAACGACGGCCAATGGCAGACGGAGTGGGAAACGGATTGGCGGACGGGTCCGGATTTCCTGCTGTTTTCGTACCGTTATATCTACCGGCAGGCCGGAAATGGCGTCGAACTGGAGGAGTGGGGAGGTCCGCGGGTGATCGGCGCGTTCGAGGATGCGGTGGTGGCGCTCGATACGTGGTGCTCGGCCGGGGCGGTCGATCATGCCTATGACACGAAGGCCTTGAAGGCGGCGACCGAGCCTCGGCGGATCCAGCCGCAGTCGATGCGGGGGAACCATGATTTCAACTGCGGATGGCGGGTGTGCCGGCGGGCTGTGCGGTTTGTCTGCTGGGGAATACCGGCGAACTCGGTGCGTGGGACGCGGTCAGGGCATTGGTGATGCAGGAGGTTTCCCCGAACCTCTGGAAAGTCCGCGTGGAAATGCCCGCGGGCCGGGAAGTGGAATACAAGTATGGTCTGTGGGACACGGCGAACGGGTCGCTGGTGGATTTGGAGCTGGGTGACAACCGCCGGTTCCAGGGACCGGTGCTGGCGGAAAACCAGACGACGCGGATCAGTGACGAGGTCTACCGGCGGGATGCGCGCAGGCTTTTCCGGGGAGCGGGAGTGGCGGTGCCGGTGTTTTCGCTGAAAAGCAAGGAAGGGCTTGGGGTCGGGGAGTTCGCGGATCTGAAGTCGCTCGGGGATTGGGCGGCTTCGGTGGGATTGAAGATGATCCAGATCCTGCCGATCAACGACACGACTTCATCGCACACGTGGACCGATTCCTATCCGTATTCAGCGATCAGCGCGTTCGCGTTGCATCCACTTTATTTGCGGATCGACGCCATGGGGTTCGGGATGCCGGAGGATTTCACGCGCCGGCTGGGCGAGATGAAGGAAACGCTGAACTCCCTTTCTCAGGTCAGCTACGAAAGTGTCATGCAGGCCAAGATCTCGTTTCTGCGTGAGATCTACGGCAGGCATCGCAGCACGATCTGGGAGGACGCCGGGTTCACGGACTTCGTGAAGGAAAACCGGGATTGGCTCGTGCCTTACGCGGCGTTCTGCCTGTTGCGCGACCAGACAGGAACGGCCGATTTTACGAAATGGGTGGGCTGGTCGAAATTCGACCGGAAAAAGGTCGATGCCTTGGCCCATCGATCCGGCGAGCATTGGCCGGAGATCGCTTTCCAACTTTGGCTCCAATATGAACTCGATCGCCAGCTTTCCGATGCGGTGGCGCACCTGCATTCGAAAGGCGTGGCGTTGAAAGGGGACCTGCCGATCGGGATCGACCGCGAATCGGTGGACGCTTGGTCAGCGCCGCATCTTTACCACATGGAAGCCCAGACGGGCGCGCCGCCGGATGCGTTCGCCGTGAAAGGGCAGAACTGGGGTTTCCCGACCTACAACTGGGGGCTCATGAAGCGCGACGGCTATGCCTGGTGGAGGAGCCGCTTCGCGCAATTGAGCCGTTATTTCGATGCCTACCGGATCGATCACATCCTCGGGTTTTTCCGCATCTGGCAGATTCCCTACGAGCAGACGGACGGGATCATGGGTTGGTTCGATCCGGCACTGGCGATCACGGAGGATGAGCTCGAGGAAAGAGGCATCTGGTTCGAGCGTCCGAGATTCTGCGAGCCGTTCATCAGCGATGAATCGTTGGCGGAGCGTTTCGGTTCCGAAGTCGAAACCGCGAAGGAGCGTTTCCTCGATCCGGCCGAAGACGGCGGATGGTGTTTGCGCGCCGAGGTTTCCACCCAGCGGAAAATTTCCGATCTGACGGACGTCAGTCCGGAGATGCGGTCGGCGTTGCTCGATTGCGTGAGCGACGTGCTGTTTTTCGAGGTGGACGGGAAATTCCACCCGCGCTGCGCGATGCAGCGGACCCGATCCTATCAGGCGCTCGATCCCGACCAGCGCCGGCGCGTGGAGGATCTCTACAACGATTATTTTTACCGCAGGCAGGAGGATTTCTGGGAAGCGCAGGGTTTCGAGAAACTTCCGGCGATGCGCCGTGCGAGCGACATGCTGTTGTGCGGCGAGGATCTGGGAATGGTGCCGGCCTGCGTGCCCGGCGTTCTCCGCGAAACGGGAATCCTTTCCCTCGAAATCCAGCGCATGCCGAAAGTCGCCGGAGTCCGGTTTTTCGATCCCGCGGACGCGCCTTACATGAGCGTTGTCAGTCCGGGCACCCATGACATGGAGACTCTCCGCGAATGGTGGCGGCAGGATCCGGAACTGACGGCGGATTTCGCATGGGAAATGTTTGGTATCGCTCAGCCTGAGGAAGATCTGGGCGGCGAGACGGCGGCGAGGATCATCGACCAGCATCTCCGCTCGCCGGCGATGTGGGCGGTTTTCCCGCTGCAGGATCTGCTGGCGATGGACGAGGGGATCCGTCATTCCGATGCCCTTGGAGAAAGGATCAACGTCCCGGCGATCATGCCCTATTATTGGCGTTACCGGATGCACCTCGATCTCGGCGAACTGGCGGCTGCCGGAGCCCTCAACGAACGGCTGGGAATGCTCATCCGCTCCTCCGGGCGCTAATTTCAGAAATCCCGAGGGATGCCTTGACCGCTGGAGGCCGCGCGACCTAGTTTTCGCGCGGTTCGCTGCTCCCCGCAGCCAGATTTTTCCGCGCCATGAACATCCACGAATACCAGGCCAAAGAGCTCTTCGATCGTTTCTCCGTTCCAAGCCCCATCGGTGCGGTTGCCTCCACTCCCGAAGAAGCCGCGGAAGCCGCGAAAAAGTTCGCCGGAGCGAAACTCGTCATCAAGGCCCAGGTGCACGCCGGTGGCCGCGGAAAAGGCCATTTCAAGAATGGTTTCCAGGGCGGTGTCCATCTCATCGATTCTCCCGAGCAGGCCGCCGAGTTCGCGGGCAAGATGCTCAACGAAACGCTCGTCACGATCCAGACCGGTGACGCGGGCAAGCTGGTCCGCAAGGTGATGATCGCCGAAGCGGTCGACATCACCCACGAATACTACCTCGCGATCCTCATGGACCGTGCGACCTCCCGTCCGGTGATCGTCGCTTCCACCGAAGGCGGCATGAGCATCGAGGACGTCGCCCACAACACCCCGGAGAAAATCATCCGCCAGTTCGTGCATCCGCTTCTCGGCCTGCAGCGTTACGAAATCGCGAAGCTGGCTTCGGCTCTCGGCCTCAAGGGCGATCTCGCCAAGCAGTTCGGCAAGCTTCTTTCGAACCTCTACAAACTCTTCATCGACCTCGACTGTGCGATGGTCGAGATCAACCCGCTCGTCACCACTCCGGACGGCCGCGTGCTCGCTCTCGATGCGAAGTTCGGCTTCGATGACAACGCCCTTTACCGCCATCCGGAAATCGTCGCGATGCGCGACAAGGAAGAGGAGGATCCACGTGAGGTCGCCGCTTCCGAATACGAGCTCAACTACATCGGTCTCGACGGAAACATCGCCTGCCTCGTCAACGGTGCCGGTCTCGCGATGGCCACGATGGACATCATCAAGCACTACGGTGGTGAACCGGCCAACTTCCTCGACGTGGGCGGTGGCGCTTCCAAAGAGCAGGTGACCGCCGCTTTCAAGATCATCCTCGCCGACCCGAACGTGAAGGGCATCTTCATCAACATCTTCGGCGGCATCATGGACTGCAACGTCATCGCTGAAGGCGTGATCGCCGCAGCCAAGGAAACCGGCCTGCCGATTCCGCTCGTCGTCCGCCTCGAAGGCAACAACGTCGAGAAGGGCAAGGCCACGCTCGACGCTTCCGGTCTCAACATCACTTCGGCAAGCACGATGGCCGATGGCGCCCAGAAGATCGTCGCCGCGGTCGCCTGATCCAAAACCATGGCCATCGGGATCAAACACCAGGCTTTCATCGGCTACGCGGTCAATGACATCGCGGAGTCGAGGAAGTTCTATGGTGGGATCCTCGGCCTGAAAGAAGGCCTGAGCTTCGACAAGGAAGGTCAGGTCTATTGGCAGGAATTCGAAATCCCGGGCGGTCAGACTCTGGCCGTCGTCCAGGCCAGCGAGTTCTGGCAACCAAGCTCCAACGGTGGTGGCATCAGTTTCGAAGTCGAGGATCTCGATACCGCGGTTTCCGCTCTGGAAAAGGCCGGCGTCAAATTCGCGATGCCGATCCAGGATTATCCGATCTGCCGCGCCGCACTGATTTCCGATCCATCCGGCAACACGATCGCGCTTCACCAGAAGAAAGCGAACCATCCCGAGTGTTCCCACTGATCCAGAAGCCATGTTGAAAGTCACCGAAATCGCATTCTCCTGCTACCCGGTCACCGACATGGCGCGTTCCATCGCCTTTTACGAAGGCGTGCTTGGTCTGACGAAAACGATGGACCATGAGATGGAGGACGGCAGCGGCCATTGGGTCGAGTTCGATATCGGCTCCGGCACCTTGAGCATCGGCAAGACCCCGGGCTGGGAACCGAGCTCCCAAGGCTGCACCGTCGGTCTTGAAGTCGAGGATTTCGAAGCCGCCGTTTCCCGCATCAAGGAAGCGGGCGTCACCATCACGA
>DATLIO010000405.1:0-5237 GCA_035539355.1 Luteolibacter sp. | reverse complement strand
GGCAACCGCGCAGACGAGGACGACGAGCGGATTGCGGTCCGGATTCCATGCGAGCCCGAGCACGATGCCGGGCAACACGGCGTGGGAAAGCATGTCGCCGGTGAGGGCCATGCGGCGGATGACGACGAAGGTGCCGAGCAGACCGCAGACGATCCCCAGCAGAACCGCCGCGACGAGCGCCGAGATGACCGCTTCGGTCATGGGGTTTTTCCTCCTTCGCCGCGGGCGGCTTTCACGGAAACCTCGCCGAGCATCGTGAGTTTTCCGCCGTAGGTCTGGTTGAGGATTTCGGGAACGAACACGTCGGCCGTCGGGCCGTGGGCGATGACGTGGCCGTTCAGAAGAAGCAGCCGGTCAAAGTAACGTTGGGCGGTCTGAAGGTCGTGGTGGACGACAATCACGGTGCGGCCTTCGTCGCGGAGCGTGCCGAGCAGGGAAACGATCGTGCGTTCGGTGGCGGCGTCGACTCCGGCGAACGGTTCGTCCATCAGATAGATTTCCGCCTGCTGGGCGAGCGAGCGGGCGAGGAACGTGCGCTGTTGCTGGCCGCCGCTGAGTTCGCCGATCTGGCGTTTCGCGAGATCCGCCATGCCGGTTTGCGATAGCGCTTCCATGGCACGTGCCTTTTCGGCTTTGCCGGGCCGGCCGAACCAGCCGAGCCCCGCATAGGTGCCCATCAGCGCGACATCGAACACGGTGACCGGGAAATCCCAGTCGACCGATTCGCGTTGCGGGACGTAGCCGATGCGGCCGAGCACCTGGTCGAGCGGTTTGCCGAGCAGTTTCACCCAGCCGGTGTCCGGCTTCACCACGTCCATGATCGCTTTCAGCAGCGTGGATTTGCCGGCGCCGTTCGGTCCCATGATGCCGGTGAGGGATCCGTAGGGGATTTCCACATCCACGCCGTGGAGGACCGGTTTTCCGCGGTAGGAAACAGAGAGGTCGTGGGTTTCGAGGGCGGGATGGCTCATGGGATGTCAGAAGCGGAAAGTGACGCCTTGGGCGACCGAGAAATCTTCCGCAGCATCGTTGAGGCCAACTCCGGCTGCAATGTCCCATTGGAGATTTTCCGTCGCCGCCCAGGTGAATCCCAGGTTGCCGGTCGCTTCGTAAGGACCATCGCCGGTGACGCCGACGTATTCGATGAACATGCCGGTTTCTTCCGTCAGCGAAATGCCGAGCACGACGGAGTGGAGGATGTCCCAGTCGTATTCGCCGCTGTCACCGTCCCAGGCGCGTGCGGCTTCGACCTGGAATCCGAGGCCGATGCGGTCGGTCAGTTCGATGGCGACGGGGACGATCAATCCGCCTTCCCATTCGCCGCTGCTGACGGCGGTTTGGGACGGGATGGAAACGTAGGGCATCAGCGCCGCGGCGGTTTTTCCGCCATCGTTGCCCCAGAGGTTGTATTTCACGCGGACCTCGATGTCGCCGAAGCCTTCGGCGGTGCCGCCGTCGGTTTGTTCGTGGATCCACGGACGCAGGACGAGCTGGAGATCGGCGGAGCGGGTGAGGCCGGCCTTGAGGTTCATTTCACCGAGCGTCCACGTTTCATCGGAACCGTCTTTGCCGAAGGCCCAGATGCTGGATTCGATCTGGAAATGGCCGGGTTCGACGGAGATCGGGCTTTCGGTGGTGTCCGGGCGATCGGCGGAAAGTTCGCGCTCGAAGGCGAAGGTGGGAACGGTGAGCAGCAGGGAGAGAGCGAGAAACTTCACTTAGTTGAGTCCTTTCACGATGGCGTTGACGTTGTGCTTCAGCATGCCGACGTAGGTGCCTTGGTCGTAGGTTTCGCCATCGATGGTTTCGTTGTCGCCGGGAGCGCCGAGGGCATCGGAGAAGAGCGCTTCTTCGGAAACTTTGACGCCTGCTTCCGCGGCGACGGCGGAGATGCCTTTCGCATTGAGCGAGGTTTCCGAGAAAACGGTTTTCACGCCTTGTTTGCGGAGATACTCGACGAGATCGGTGCGATCCTTGAGACCGGCTTCCGCGGCGGTGGAGACGCCTTGCAAACCGCGGACGTCGAAACCGAACGCACGGCCGAAGTAGAAGAACGCGTCGTGGCTGGTGACGAGGACGCGCTTTTCTTTGGGAAGAACGGCGAACTTCGCGGACGCCCATGCGGAAAGGGCTTCGAGTTCCTTTTTATAAGCGTCGCCACGTTCCCGGAAACCGGCGGCGCCTTCGGGATCGGCTTTCGAAAGCGCGGCGACGGCGGTGTCGACGGTCTGGATCCAGAGCAGGGGATCGCCCCAGACGTGCGGGTCTTTCGTGCCTTCGAATCCTTCCTGAGGGGAAAGCAGTTTCGTAGGATCGATGCCATCGGTCACGGCGACGACATTGCGGCCGCGTTTGGTCATCGCTTCGAGCGTGGATTGGAAACGGCCTTCGAGATGCAGGCCGCCGTAGAGAACGACGTCGGCCTTTTCGAGCAGACCGGTATCGGCGAGCTTGGGGACGTAGTTGTGGGGATCGACGCCGGGGCCCATCAGGCCTTGGATCTGGACGCGGTCACCGCCGATGATTTTGGCGAGATCGGCGACCATGGTGGTCGTGGCGACGACGAGGGGACGGGAGTCGGTGGATTTTTTACCGGAACAGGCGGCGAGGAGCAGACCTGCGGCGAACGCGAGGACACGGAACGGGAAGCGCATGCCGAAAGGAGTATCGCCTTTTGAATCATGCGCAACTGAAAAAATTAGCCTAGACTAAATTTGTGAGTAATACCGTAGACGATTAGCTTTATTTAAATGATTCAGGGGCCGGTCGCGAGGAGCCGGACGAAGAGGGAAGGCTTGCCGGATTCGACGGGGAAGCGGTGGTGGATCTGGATGCGATCCGTGACGGGGTCGTAGGCGCGTGTCTCGCCGGGCGAAGGAGCATCGGTCCACGTTTTCATGTCGTGGGAAATTTTGACCGCGAGAGTGCCTGTGCCGAGATCGCGGTTCCGCCAGAAATTGAAATCCATGAACGGTTCGCCGTTGGTTTTCAGGACGACGGTTTCGGCGACGGTTTCGTGGATGTCGGATTTCCCGGGATCTCCACCGAGAGCGAATTCGAGCAGGTTCTTGTTTCCGTCCACATCCGGATCATCCAACGGAGCCGATGCACCGGACGAGGCGAGCTTGGTCGCGTGCCAATGTTGGTAAGGGCGATCGAGGATCGTGACGACAGCGTTTGCGGAGCCGAGCGTGTAGCTGTTGTCGGAAGGAATCGTGACGGAAAGGATCTCCGCGGTTTCGGGGATTTCATCGGTGACGGGAGTGAGGGACAGCTCGGCGGAGGAGCTGCCGGCCGGAATGACGATGGAGGTCGGCGATGGCGTGTAATCGGCTCCGGCGGTTGCGGTGCCTTGGAGCTGGATCGGGATGGTGAGCGGGTTGGTCGTATCACCGGAACGATGGACGACGAACCGGACGCGTTCGGCCGATGCTTCACGGATGGTCGAGCGAACCGCCGCGATGCCGACCACCGGTTTCGTGGTTTCGGCGACGAAACTGACGGCATCGGCGATGACGTAGCCGTTGGTGCCGGCATTGGAGATCAGAACATTGCCGCTGGTGCCCGCATTGAAATTCCACTCACCGATGAGATTCCATTGGTTGCCGTTCTCGCGTTGGTTGATCGTCAGGTTCTCGGTTCCGCCGGCATGGGTGATGGTGAACGGAGCATTGTTTGCGCGGAACGAGTCGGAGTTCCAACGGGCATAGACCTTGTATTTTCCTGATGACGGGAGGGTCGGCGTGTAGCGGATGGTTTTGGTGCCTTTGCCGGCGTTTCCATCATGGAAGTAGTTCGAACCGATATACCCGGAAATCAACGTGCTGGTCGTCCATGAACCGGTGGTCTGCGCTTCGGCATTGTCGACGATCGTTCCGGAATCCGCCCCGTTGTTCAGGGAAAGCCGCTGCCCCCGCGAAAGCATGAGCGTGCGGAGGTGATCGTAGGGGACGTCCTGAATGGCGAGATTCTGATCGGCTGCGATGGCCGCGGCGATGGCTGCGGATTGGCCGAGCACCATGAAAGTCCACTCGAGCCGGACCGCGCCGTAGCCGGCATAGCTGGATGACAAGGCGGACGGAACAAGCAGGTTCGTGCAATCGTTCCGCTTCGGGACGATCGACCGGTAGGGAATGCCGAACGGCTTGTAGTTCGCGAGATCGAAATAAGCGCCTTCGTTGTGAACCTTGCCGTTGCGGATGACGGTGCGCGCGTTGTGGAGGTCGACCGGCCAGTAGCAGATGCCGATCGAATCATTGACCGCCGGTCTTGGCGTGACCGAACCCGTCGCGGTGCGACGGACGTCGGCTTCCGTGATGACGTAGTCGGAAATCATCCGCCGTGCGCAGCGGACGTAGAGCCGGCGCGGCCAGCCGCCGTTGTCGGTGAATTCATCCGCGGGAAGTCCCCAGCGGCTCCATTCGTCGCGGATCGATTGGGGAACCGAGGGATCGGTCGAAAGAAAGTGGATCAGGCCCTGGGTGTAGTTCTTGTGCTCCTGATAGATCTGATCGCGCACCGCATACGAGCCGGTGGCATAGGCTTTGTTGCGACCGTAGAGATTGGCGGACAAGTCGTGCCAGCTTCCGAGATCGAAGATTTTCTGCGTGGTGCTCGTATTGACCGAACTGGGGCCGTCGAGCCAATCGTTCGTCCCTCCGGCGGCGAGGAAGCGTTTGTAGATCTCGTAGTCCTCGGCCTTGTAGCCCGGAGGTGCTGTGATCGGGATCTTGTTCGCCGGATTCTTGGTCAAGGGAAGGCGGAGGCAGAAACCCATCGCCGCATCGTCGCCGCCGCCGTGATTTCCGACTTCCTCGTCCTGCACGCCGGTGATCACGCCGGACGAGGGATCGCCGGGAATCTTGTAGGGATCGATCGGGACGGTGAATTGATTCTTCAACGTCGGATCAATGATGCCTCCGACATTCTCGCCGTAAGCCGCGTTGCCTTCCCGGCCATGGGTGTTGGTCACCCCCGCGAACGTCATGAGATCGCCTTCGACGGTGCCGTCGATGAAAACCCGGCCCGCGACACGATCGCCATTCTCCAGAACGAAGCTGGTGATGCGGCCGTTCTGTTTGGCGACGGCGCCGGGAGTTTCGGAAATGCGTTTTCCTCGGAGCTGGCGGACGTTCTTTTCCGTGAGCCAGTTGTCGATGACCGCCTCGGCGACCTTCGATTCGAAGGAATAGCGGGGTGAGTTGGTGGTCGGATTGTAGGCGCGGGCGATCCGGAGG
>DATLIO010000404.1:0-3415 GCA_035539355.1 Luteolibacter sp. | reverse complement strand
GTAACAAGGATACCCTCGCCGTCCTGAAGAAAGTCCGCAGCTTCGCGATCGATCATGGGGTGAAAATCGCCATCGAGAACCACGCGGGCGACATGCAGTCATACGAGCTCCGCGATCTCATCGAGGAAGCGGGCAAGGATTTCGTCGGCTGCACGATCGACAGCGGCAACGCGACATGGGCGTTGGAAGATCCGTTCGAGAATCTCGAAGTCCTCGCGCCTTACACCATCTGCTCCGGCATCCGCGACAACATGATCTGGGAGGATGAGAAAGGCGCGCAGGTTGCATGGACCGCGATGGGCGAAGGCCTCGTCGACATGAAAGCCTACGCGAAACGTTTCGCCGAGCTCTGCCCGGATGCTCCGTTCATCCTCGAAATCATCAGCGGCTTCGCGAAACCGTTTCCTTATCTGCAACCGGATTTCTGGAAAGGTTACGAAACCATCCCGTCACCCGACTTCGCCCGTTTCCTCGCCCTCGCGAAAAAGGGCAAGGCCATCCCCGCGTTCAAACCCGAAGGCGACAAGAAGGCGGCGGAGCAGGCGTATCAAAAGGCCGAGCTCGAACGCAGCATCGCGTGGTGCAAAACGAACCTCTGAACCCATGAAAAAACTCATCCCGCTCTTCCTCGCCCTCACCGGCATCCTCCACGCCGAGAGCTATGACATCGTCGTCTTCGGCGCGACTTCCGGCGGAGTCACCGCCGCGGTGCAGGCCGCGCGCCAGGGCAAGACCGTCATCCTTCTGGAACCCGGCAAACACGTCGGCGGCATGACCGCCAGCGGACTCGGATGGATCGACATCAAAGGCACCGCCTCCACCGGCGGCGTCGCCCGCGAATTCATCGAACGCGTCATCAAGCGCTACGCCGACCATGGCGTCGACACGAAGAAGTTCGGCAACTCCGGCTGGGTCGTCGAACCGCACGTCGCTGAGAAGGTTTACAACGAAATGCTCGGTGAGGCGAAGGTCCCGGTCGAGTACGGCTACAAGCTCGCCTCCGCCGCGAAGTCGGGCGCGCGCATCACGTCCATCACCAGCGAGGCCGGCAAGGCCGTCGAAGGCAAAATGTTCATCGACGCCACCTACGAAGGCGATCTGATGGCGAAGGCGAAAGTCAGCTACATCATCGGCCGCGAGTCGAAGGACCAATACAAGGAAGACCTCGCCGGCAATCTTCCCGAACCCGCCAATGGTCTCGACCGCAAACTGCGGATCGATCCCTATGTGACTCCCGGCGATCCGAAGAGCGGCCTCATCCCGCTCGTGCAGCCCGACAAAGTCGGAAATCCCGGCGATGCCAGCGACGCCATCCAGGATTACAACTACCGGCTCTGCATGACCAAGGATCCGGCGAACCGCCTGCCCATCGATCCGCCCGCCGATTACGATCCGAAGCAATACGAACTCGTCGGCCGCTTCTTCACCGCCTCCGCCGGATTGGGAACAACCTTCGCGCTCGAAAGGGAGAAGGGCTTCAAAAGCTACGTCCTGAAAATGGACCGCATCCCCCGCGGCAAGACCGACACCAACAACGGCGGCCGGATTTCCACCGACTACGCCGGATACAGCCAGAACTATCCGGAAGCCAGCTACGCCGAACGCGAGAAGATCGCCAAGGCCCACGAAAACTACATCCGCGGCTATCTCCATTTCCTCGCCACCGATCCGCGCGTTCCTGAAAAGGTCCGCAACGACATGAAGCAGTGGGGACTCGCCAAGGACGAGTTCACCGACAACGGCGGCTGGCCGTTCCAGCTTTACGTCCGCCAGGCGCGTCGGCTCGTCGGCGAGTATGTCATGACCCAGCACGACGCCCTCCGGAAAACGAAATTCGAAGACTCCGTCGGCATGGCATCCTACTCGCTCGATTCGCACATCTGCCGCCGCATCGTCGATGACGGCATCGTGATCCAGGAAGGCGGATTCTATCAGACCATCCCCGGCCCGTATTCGATCAGCTACCGCGCGCTCGTCCCTAAAGTCGCCGAGTGCGAGAACCTGTTCGTCCCCGCCTGCTGCTCCGCCAGCCACGTCGCTTACGCCTCCGTCCGCATGGAGCCGGTCTTCATGGTCCTCGGCCAATCCTCCGCCACCGCCGCGGTCCAGGCGATCGAGGAAAAAGCCGCCATCCAGAAGATCGACATCAAGAAGCTTCAGGAGCGTCTCATCGCGGACAAGCAGGTGCTCGATCTGCCGGCGAAGAAATAAATGGGGACGCGGCGGGTGCGATTTCAGCCTCTGCAACGGCATCTCTCCGCCCTGCAATGACGCGTGACTCCGCTGCAATGCGGTCTTCCCGGAAAACAATTGCCTGTTTCAGCTCTGCAAAGCCTCGTTACCGGTTAACAATCGCGCGTTTCACCTTTGCAATGACCCGTTGCGCCTCTGCAATGGCCCGTTGCACTTCTGCAACGACGTCTTCCTCCTCTGCAACGGGAGATCACCGGCTAACAATAACCCGTTTCATCTCTGCAATCGCGTCTCTCCGCTCTGCAAAGCCGTCTTTCCGGAAAGCAATAACCGGTTTCACCTCTGCAAAGGCGCGTTGCTTCCCTGCAAAGGCACGTTGCTCCGCTGCAATACCGCGTTTCCCAACGACTTAGCCGTCCACCTTCCTCACGGCGTCGTAGACATACCAATCCTCGAGCTTCTTCCGCGCCCAAGGATTCTTCCGCAGGAACGTCAGGCTCGATTTGATCGTCGGATCGAACATGAAACAGCGGATCGGAATCCGGTCGGCGAGCATTTCCCAGCCGTAGCGATCCACCATTTTCCGCAACACCGCTTCCAGCGTCACTCCGTGCAAGGGATCGTTCGGATGTTCCATCGGGGACAGCATCGGGAAAACCGGCGGCAAAACAACCTTCTTCACCGCACTTGCCCCGATCCCCTTCTTCATCAGACACTCCGCGCATGGAACGCGAGGCTCTTCCGCTCGACCGGCAACTGCGACAGGAAACCCTCTTCGCCCGGGAACGGGTGTACCGATTCGGCGAAGCGACGCCGCTTGAGAAAATCGTGATCCCCGACGGCCCGGAAATCTGGGTCAAACGCGAGGACCTCTGCCCGGTGAAGTCCTACAAATGGCGCGGCGCCTGCAACCGCATGGCCGTCCTTTCCCCGAAGGAAGCCGCGAAAGGCGTCGTCACCGCGTCCGCCGGCAACCACGCGCAAGGCATCGCGCTCGCCGCGAAGAGGCACGCCATCAACGCCCGCATCTACATGCCACGATCCACCCCGCGCGTGAAACAATCCGCCGTCCTCCACCACGGCGGCGAATTCGTGGAGATCCATCTTTCCGGCGATTCCTATGACGAGGCGGTCCACGCCGCGAAAACCGACGAAGCGGAAAGCGGCGCGGTTTACGTCCACGCCTACGACGACCTCCGCGTGATGGCCGGGCAAGGCACGC
>DATLIO010000403.1:0-3191 GCA_035539355.1 Luteolibacter sp. | reverse complement strand
GTGTGGCGCTGCCGGTGGCGACCATGCCGACGGGCGCGTCGAGAATCCCGAAGCGGCGGGCGATGTCTTCGACGCGTTCGGGGCGGTTGTGGCGGCCGTCGGTCACCATCAGCACGCCGGCCAGTTCATCGGGCGGGACCTGTTCAAGCACGGTGCCGAGAGCGGAGGCCAGGTCGGTGGCGTCGCCCCAGCCTTCGGCCAGCGCTTCGCCTTCGGCCCTGACACTGCGCGCCGCATGGACGGTGCGGACCTTCAGTTTTTCGCCGAGCTTTCCGAGGATCTTCGAATCGGCCAAGGCGCTCTGACCGATCTGTTGGCGGGTTTTCTCCGAGCCGTCGTCTTTGAGGTGCATCGAGGCGGAATCATCGATGACGACGACCACCTGCCGTTGGAGATCCTTGGCGACCTTGCGGACCCAGACCGGTTCGATGAGCACCCAGGTCAGCAATCCGAGGGCGGCGAGCCGCAGGCCCACGACCCATTTCGCGCGGCGGGGTGAGATCGCGCCGGATTCGTAGCGGTAGAGGAAGAAGATCAGTTCGGCGACTCCGGCGACGACGAGGGCGACCAGCCAGAGCGGCCAATCGGGCGACAGACGGACGATTTTCGACGCTCCGAAAAGCACGGCGAAAACCGTTAGGAAAATGATGGGAAAACGGGCGAAGCGGGTCATCGGAGGGCGGATCGGCGGGACGATCCAGAACCTTTCGATACAGCGGGAGTGGGGCGGAACTTGCAGCCTAAAAACCGGGAGCCGGGGTTATTCCCGGGCGTGGCCGCTTTCGTGGAGGATTTCGAACCCCTGGCGGATGTAGGCGACGGCGGACCAGACGGTGAAGACGGCGGCGATCACGCACGGATAGATCGGCGGGAGCAGGTAGATCCGGAGCATCACCCAGCCGAGCGCGAACATCTGGGCGACCGTGCAGACTTTCCCGCTCCAATGGGGTTTGATGGTGATCTTGTGGTGCGTGTGGTGGAGGTAGGCGAGGCCGGCGACGATGATGATGTCCCGGACGATGACGAGCGCGCTGAACCAAACCGGGAGTTTCCAGCCGTTCGGGCCCCAATCGACGGCGGCGAGGACGGTGATGCCGGTGAGGAGGAGCGTTTTGTCCGCGAGAGGATCGATGAACGCGCCGAATTTCGACCGTTGGTTGAAACGGCGGGCGACCCAGCCGTCGATGCCGTCGCTGGCGGCGGCGGTGACGAAAATCGCCAGCGCGGTCCAGCGGAGCCACTCGACCGGCGTTCCGGCCTTGATACTGGCACCGTAGTAGATGGCGAACACCGCGAAGACGGGCACCATAAGGAGGCGGGTCAGGGTGATCTTGCTGGCGAAGG
Organism: Luteolibacter sp.; assembly: GCA_035539355.1. GTDB lineage: Bacteria > Verrucomicrobiota > Verrucomicrobiia > Verrucomicrobiales > Akkermansiaceae > Luteolibacter. The sequence continues at coordinate 1,847 of DATLIO010000403.1, read as the reverse complement.
TCATGGGTGCGTTGCCAAAGATGCCCTTTCCGCTCTTTACTCTCAACCCCCAACTTCGAAGTCTCAACGCATGAAACCTGCTGTTGGTGAATTGGCTCCGGATTTCGAAGCGGTCGTGGTGGACGGAAGCGGCGAACGCACCGTCCGTCTGGCGGATCTGCGGGGCCGGAAGGTCGTGCTGGTTTTCTATCCGAAGGACAACACGCCGGGCTGCACGATCCAGGCCTGCGCGCTGCGCGACGGTTGGGACGAGGTGCGGGACAAGGCGGAGATCTTCGGCGTGAGCGCGGACGGGGTGAAGAGCCACCGGAAATTCATCGAGAAACGGGAGCTGCCGTATCCGTTGATCGCGGATGAGGACCGGAAAATCTGCGAGGCGTATGGCGTGTGGACGTTGAAATCGTTCATGGGGAAGAAATTCATGGGAATCGAGCGTTCGACCTTCGTGATCGGCGAGGACGGCCGGATTTCCGCGGTGCTGGAGAAAGTTTCCCCGCCGAAGCATCTGGGATTGCTGGTGGAAGCGCTTGCTTGATCCGGCGGACGGGGGAGATAGCTTTCCGGTGTTGATGAGTTCCAGCCGACAGAGTGAAGGGCATGTGCTTGGGCCGGCGCTGGCGATCGGCGCGATGGCGCTGGTGCTGGCGGCGGGCTTCGGCGTGCTCGGATTGATGGACCGCGCGGACGATTTGATCCGGGGGATACTGGCGCTGAACCGCGGGGCGATGCTGGCGGTGCCGGAATGGGCGGTGTGGCTTGCCGCCGCGGTCGGAGCTTTCGGGCTTGCGGTGGCGATCCTGCTGGTGCCCGGACATTGGCGGCGGGTGGTGCTCTGGGTGAGCGCGCTGGCCGTCGTGGCGGGTTGGGCGCCGGTGCTGGTGCTCGCCGCACGGGAGCCGGTGGTGGCGGTGCCGCTGCTCGCGACATTCTGGTCCGGGCTGTGCGCGTTCGTGTACGCCAGCAAACATCACATGGCGGTGGACGACTGATTATGGCGAAAGCGGATTTTCCAGAGCCGGTGAAGGCGTTGATCGGCGAGTTGAAGCGGCTTCCCGGGGTCGGCCCGCGCAGTGCGGAGCGGATGGCCGTCTGGCTTCTGCAGAACAAGAAGGCGGAGCCACTGATGCTCGCGGAATCATTGGAACGCGCGAAGGAATCGATCGTGCGGTGCCCGGTCTGCGGATTTTTCGCGACCCGGGAAAGCTGCGGGATCTGCGATGATCCGAAAAGGGATCCGCGGCTGCTTTGCGTGGTCGAACAGGCGACCGATGTTCTCCCGCTGGAGAGATCGGGGGCGTTTTCGGGACGGTATCACTGTCTCGGGGGCAAGCTTTCGCCGTTGGATCGTGTTTCCCCGGAGGACCTGGAGATTCCTTCCCTGCTGCGGCGGATTTCCGGATCGGAGGAGGAAATCGAGGTCATCCTTGCCTTGGGATCGGATGTCGAAGGGGAAGCGACCGCGAATTATCTGGCCGACCTTTTGAGAGGGAAGAACTGCCGGATCAGCCGGATCGCGCAGGGCTTGCCGGCGGGCGGTGGATTGGAGCACGCCGACGAATTGACTCTGATGCGGGCGCTCCAAGGGCGGCGGAGTTTCTGAGCGGCAATCATTTCGGATGGCGGCAAAAAAAAGAGGGCCGCCGGAGCACCCACTCCGACGACCCAAGTTGAAAACTTCAACACATCGAGATGCGTGAGGCTAACAACTGCTGTTCACCCTTACATGAAAACACAAACTATGTTGCAGTTTTCAATGTTTGAGACTTCCGGAGACCCCATTCGTTCAAACTTTTTTGGGAAAGTTTCCCGCGTCGGGAGGGAATCGTTGCAAGTGCTTGGAAAAGCTG
>DATLIO010000402.1:0-4844 GCA_035539355.1 Luteolibacter sp. | reverse complement strand
CCATGGGACCGGTGATCTGGATCTCGAATTCGCGATCGCCGAGGGCCCGATCAACATCGACACGACCATCGAGCTCTACGAACACCGTTCGCAGGTCGCGAAAGGATTCGGCCGCGCCGCCGGGGCTCCGCTGATCGGCCGCGACAAAGTGGCGGAAAGATCGTTCAACACCGCGTTCGATGAGTTCCGCTCTTCGCTTCCGGATGCCTCGGAACGGGGTTCCCGGGATCACGGGAACACGGCACCCGAGGAACAATACGTCTACTGACCCACCGGAGCCTCGAACACCGGGAGCGGCTCGATCAGATTCGCAGGCAGCGGGAACATGCGGTCGTAAATGCCCGGCGCGATCTCATTCGAAGTCGCGTAGGCTTCACGGATCATCTCCATCTTCGCATCGAGGTTGTCGATGTAATGCAGCGCGTGCGCTTCGGGTGTTCTCGGCAGAACCGGCGAGCCGAATTCAAGCTGCCCGTGATGACTGCCGATCAAGTGAAGCAGATGCAGCCTCACGCTTTCCGTCGGCGGAGTGAGGTTTTCCCAAGCCGCGGCTTCACCGGTCGCTGAGATATCCTGCCAGAGTTTGTTCACCAGTTCGATGCCGAGCGGGATGTGGCCGAGCATCTCACCGTAAACGCTGATCTGCTGCGCGAATCCGGATTTCGGATAGGTGTTCTCCCAGAGTTTCCCACAGTCATGGAACAGCACACCGGCAAGCAGGAGATCGCGGTTGAGCTCGGGATAGACGGGGCACAGCGCATCGGCGGAAGCCATCATCTGCGCGACGTGCTCGACGAGCCCGCCTCTCCGCGCGTGATGATTCTTCTTCGCCGCGGCGGTCCTCCGGAAACGCTCACCCATCAGGTTCAGGAAATGCGAACAAAGGGTGTGCAGCCGTGGATCGACGATGGATTCGCACAGCGAAGTGATCCGGTCGTAATCCGCCTGCTGCTTGGCACGCAGCACCGGATCACCGGACAGGAAGTCCGCGATCGCTTCGTCGTCCGGCAGATGCCATTGCAGGTGGGCCGCGTTGAGGCCGTATTGGTTCTGCGTCCACTCGGCTTCGAGACGCAGGATCGCGCCATCGGTCAACGTTTCCGCGGCGACGAACGACGGCGCGTCCGACCAGATCTTGAGCGTGAAATTTCCGGTCGAATCCGCGAACACCAGTTCGAGATACGGCTTGCCGCCTTTCGTCGTCTTCGTCCCCCGCGATTGGAGCTGGGCGTGGACTGCGGCGGAAAGCGGCGTCTCTCCCGCGAGATCCTTGAGCGAGGAAATGGTGATCGGACTCACGGCGTGCAGCATGTCATTCCACCGCGCGGTGTCACTCGAGAATCATCACCGGCATCGTGAAATAGACCGTTCCTTTCGCAGCAATGCGCTTCGTGTTGTCGAACAGGAACGGCGATTCCCAGGTCAGCGGAAATTTCGGGCCACGCTTCAGTTTGTCGTCCTCGCCGCCCCAATGGGCCGTGCCTTCGTCGAGTTTCATCTCCACGTATTTCCAACCCTTCCATTTGATTTCCGGCGCGGACGGCTGCCACACACGACCGGCGGCATCCTTCACCCGCACACGCGCCGCGAGGTGGCTCGAATCCCCATAGATCCACATCCCGAACAACGCACGGCCGTATTCCTGCCCCGGACGGCCTTCGAGCTTCCTGCGTTCGCCACCCGGATGGATCGGCACGTATTTCCAACCCGGCTGGAAATCATAATCCAACTTCATCACGGTGGCATTTCCACCGGGGAATTTTTCCGGCGCGTCCGCTTGGCCCAGCGTGAACGTGCCGCCCACCTTCGGATCGCCCTCCGGAGCCGCACGGCTTCCCTTCAGCGCGTCTTCGTTCGGTGCGGAAAAGAAACGCGTGCCGGTCTCCGTGACCACCTTGCCGTCGATCTCCAGTTTCGCTCCCGCTTCGTAACCGGAGGCCGGCGCGCCGGCGCCCGGAAATGGAAACGCCACATCCGTCACCCCGATTTCGGCAGGCACGGAGACATCGCGGATATCGGCTCCGGTGGCGGAGGCCGAACCAAGACGGAGCTCCAGCTTCGCTTTGAAGGCTTTGCCGGAAAGGTTCTCGATCTTCACCAGAACTTCCTTCCCGGTCGCGGGAACAATCGCCATGCGCATCAGCAACGCTTCGGTCGCAGCCGCGAGCTTTTTGTTATCGCCGGAAAACTCGAAATAGCGCGGCGCGTCGTTGATCTCGAAAGCCATTCCATCTTTCGCGGTGAGATCCGGAAGCGATTTCCCGAGATGATCCGTCACCTTGAAAGTTCCGCCATCGCTTGGCAGATGCACGGATCGGGATCCGCTCGCGGTCGTCCACGCGGCGACCAGCGACTTTCCGCTCGTGTGACGGAAAAGCAGCGCCTGATGCTCGATGTTGCCGAGCGAAAGCGATTTCACGAACGAGTAGCCGTTCAGGATCGTGTTGAACGTCTTCGCCGCATCGTAAGCGGGCTTCGGATCATAGACCGGATTACGACCTTCATGGTATTTCAACTTCGTGGTGCCGAAGTTGTGCTCCGCTTCCTTCGGATCCGGACCGTCGTCATGCCAGTCATACCAGATCGAGACGGGGATGCCGTTGGCGGCGTTGGTCAGCCACTGGCGGGAAAGCATCCTGCCCTGGCTCTCGTCGTCATGGTTCATCCAGACCGACGAATAGCCCCACTCGCCGGAAAGGATCTTCACCGGAGGACGCCCCTTCGGTTGATACTGCGCGATGAGACGACGGAGCGCATCGTATTCGAACGTCACCGACTCGGGTCCCGTCTGGCGGTACGGATGCACCGTCACCGCATCCCAGTATTCCAGCAGCCCTGCTTTGAAGCAGCCTTCGAGAAACGCCATGTCGATCGTCGAAGTCGCCGGCCCGGTGAGGATCGCATCGGGGTCCGCCGCACGGATCGCTTTGGACGCCTCGACGGCCATCGCGCTGTATTCCTCGACATTCGCGATCGGCGACCAGAATCCGCCGTTCGGTTCGTTCCATATTTCCCAGCAGATGCCACGGCCTTTGAAATGACTCACCGCCGCGGCCGCCCATTTCGCGTAAGCCGCGCGACCTTCCGGCGTTCTTACGGAACGCTCCTTTTCATAATGAGGATTCGCGTAATCGAGGATGTAGTAACCTTTCAGGCCATGCTTCTCGAGCGAAGCCGTGAGCCGGTCGTAGGCGGAGAAATCATAGACGCCTTTCTGTTTCTCCGTGGATCCCCACATGAAATCCATGCGGAGATGTTTGAAGCCCGCGGCTTTCAACATCTCCAGCTCACCCGGTTTCGCATCGGTGAAATGGATGTTCACCCCGGACGCATCCGTCACGGAGCCTGGAAATTTCTCTGCGGCGGAAAGAAAAGCGGCGCCGGAAACCAGCGCCGATAGAATCGCTTGGCGGATCATGGGAAAAGCCTGCCCGCGGTCCGCCGCGCGGGCAAGCTCGCCGCCAAAATCATTTCTTCACCGGCAGCAGGCGGACTGCATCGGCGATCACGAAACCGTCGGCTCCTTCGTTGCTGATGACAATGGAGACCGCTTTGTCTTCCTGGAGCGTGACTTGGAACGCCTCGTTCCAGACTCCGTCGATTTTTCCGGGTTCGCGCTGGTTGATGGTGCCATCGGCAACCACATCGCCCTGGGTCACGGTGACCTTCGTTTTCGTCGAGCGGTTCTTGTTCGGGATCGCTGCGATCTGGACCGAGTAGACGCCCTCTTCGCCAGAGGTCACGTTGAAGGTCGCCTTGGCAGGACCGTTTTTCCCGGCCTCATCATGATGGTAGCCTTCATCGAGACCGCCGGTGATCGAGCTTTCCTGCCACTGGCCTTCGAACTTCGCTTTCGAATCATCGAGAATGATGCCGTCCATGTTCGCGGTGCTGCTCGCACCCGGGCGCTTGCCGCTGGAAGCATGATCCAGCACCTGCTTGTCAGCGAGGAGACGTTCCTTGAGCTTGGCGTAGTCGACCTTCTGAAGCGTGACGCCTTCCTTGATCGCATGCATCACGGCGGTGGCACCGCTTTGTCCGAGGATCATGAACACCGGCTCCATCCGGATGCTGCCGAATGCGATGTGCGATGAACTGAGGGAAATCGGAACGACGAGGTTCGAGCACTCCTCTTCCTTCGGAATGATCGATTTGTAGCTGATCGGATACGGTTTCACACCCACCTCGATGTTGCCCTCGTTGCGCGCGTGTCCATCTTTCGTGACGTAACGCTGCGTGTTGTGGGAATCCATGTTGTAGGCACCCATGCCGACCGAATCCTCGGCGCGCTCGAACTGCTGGCAGTAAGCCTGCGTCATCACGACATCGGAAATCATGCGCCGTCCTTCACGGACGTAGAGTTGTTCCTGCCAACCTTCACCTTCAGGGAACTCGTCCTTCGTCATGCCCCATTTGGAGACGATGTTGCGGACCTTTTCCGGAACGCGAGGATGGTTCGCCAGCGACCACATCAGGCCCTGGTGATAGTTGAGATGTTTCGCACGGATTTCCTTCCGCTCCTCATACGAAGCCTGCGGCCATTCGTAGTTCTGGCCGATGAAATCGGAAGCCACACCATCACGGTTGTTGGTGTCGGTCTTCTTGTTCGGCATCGAGGAATTGATCCACGGCGTACCCGCATAACCCGCTTCGTAGTTGCGGAAAAGAAGCTCATACCATCCTTCGTTGTAGGGCTCGGGCTTCTTGAACGGAATCCGGTTCGGATCGTGGTTCGTCAGGCACATCCGGAAGCAATAGGCCTGGATGCGATGGTCGCTCGCGTTTTCCTCGCCCGGGCCTTTCGGGTCGATCCCGAAAAGCAGCCCGCTCGCCGGATCGCCGGC
>DATLIO010000401.1:0-7302 GCA_035539355.1 Luteolibacter sp. | reverse complement strand
GGACGGGCCGGGTCGAATCCATCAGTTCGTGGCTCGGGTTGATGCCCAGGGCCGCGTGGATGGTCGCGTGGAAATCCGGGGTCGAGACGGGGTTTTCGACGGTCTTCTTCGACAGGCTGTCGGTGGTTCCGTAGGCACCCTTGTGATTCAGCCCGCCGCCGGCGAGGACCATCGTGAACGAGGATGCCTGGTGACCGCGGCCACCACCGCCGTCGAATTCCGGCGGGCGGCCGAATTCGGTGGCGACGACAACGAGTGTTTTATCGAGCAGCTTCTTGTGTTCGAGATCCTTGATGAGCGTCGAGAGCACCTGGTCGAGATCGCGGATGAGAACGTGCTGCTGCAGCTGGCCGGCGTTGTGGGTGTCCCAGCCGGTGCCGTTCACCCAACCCGGGTTGTGCGAGACCTCGATGAAGCGGACACCGTCCTCGACGAGACGGCGGGCGACGAGGCAGCGCTGGCCGAAATCGCTGGCATAGGCGTTGCGGAGGTCGGCAGGTTCACCGGACACGTCGAAGTTCTTCATGAAATCCGGGCCGGCGAGACGGAGTGCCTCGATCTGTGCGGATTCGTAATCGGCGATGGTGGAATCCTTCGGCAGGTTCGCGTTGATCGGTTCGAGCAAACCCTGGCGGAGCTTCATCCGCTTTTCGTCGAGATATTCCGGACGGGTGAAACCGGCGGGTCCGGCTTTGGTGTCGGTGAGGTAGATGTTGCCATACTTCGAACCGAGGAAACCCGGACCGCGGCTGACGCTGGGAAACCCGATGAGCATGTAGGCCGGGACTTTCGGATTCACCGGGCCGCGCTGGTGGGCGACGATGGAACCGATGGATGGATAAATCGTGCTGCCGCTGATCGGCCGGCCGGTGTGGACGAAGTTGGTGGCGATCGCGTGTTCCTGGCCCGATCCGTGGAAAACGGTGCGGACGGCGGTCATGCGGTCCATGAGCTTCGCGGTGTTCGCGAGGTGCTCCGTCACGCTCACTCCAGGGACGACGGTCGGGATGGAATCATAGTCGGATCCGGCGACCATCGGCTTTTTGCCCGTGCCGCGTGTTTTGGGATCGAAGGTGTCGATCTGCGACATGCCACCGCCGAGCCAGATGAAAATGCAGTGCTCGGCCTTGCCCTTCGGCATCGAGGCGATGGTGGTGTTCGCCAGCGCGGGACCGGCGAGCGAAGCGAACGCGGAGGTTTTGAGGAAGGTGCGGCGGTTCATGGATTTCCGGGTTTGGAGTGTGAGTGTTTCGTTCAAGGGGTGAAGACCCATTCGGGCGAGTTGAGGACGGCCCAGAGGACATCTTCCATGCGTTGGCGCCATTCGGCGTCAAGGCGGGTGGTCGGTGGATCTCCGGCGCGGGCGGCGAGCTGTTGTTCGTAACGGAGCGAGTTGGCTTCGGGGTCGAGGTGGTTCGACCAGGAAACGTATTTTTCAGGACGGCGCTCGGCTTTGGCGACTACTGGAACCGTCGTCGATTTCACACGGGTTTCAAATCCGGGTGTGAGATACGCTTTGTATTTCGCTCGTTCGGCGTCGTTCGGTTTGCGGGTGAGCGTGCGGAGGAAAAGATTGTCGAGAAGTTCGTCGACGGTCTGCTTTTTCAACGCGAGCTCGGTGATGCCGTGGTCATCGCTCAGGCGGGTGAGCCAGATGCCCATCGTGCCATTGCTGATGATCGCCGGTTGAAGGGCGTTCGGTGCGGTCTCACGGGCGTTGGTCGCGTCCTGGCGGGCGCCTTTCCAGCCGAAGGCTTCGAGGACGTCGCTGACGGCCTGGATGCGCGGAAGGGCAAGGCTCGGGCGGTCACGCTCGTTCGAGGTGCTGGTGAGCATCCACGCGCGGTTCGGTTTGCCGAGGGAGATCGAGTTTTTCAGATCGCGGCGTCCGTCGATGTCGAGGCTGACTTCCTCGGTGCGGAACGGCTTTCCGGTCGACGCGAAGAGCGAATCGACGATCGATTCCGCATCGAGACGGCGTGGTGCGGGCGAAGTGAACAGCGGGCTGGTTTCCCGGAGGCGGGAATCGGTCGCACGCTGGTAGGCGTTCGAGTTGAGGATCACGCGGGCGAGTTCCTTGGTGCTGTAGTTTTTCCGCACGAGTTCACGGCCGAGCCATTGGAGCAGTTCCGGATGCGTCGGTTCGTTCTTCTCCCAGTCTTCGACCGGCTCGACGATGCCGCGGCCCATGAAGTGTTTCCAGATACGGTTGGCCATCACCTGGGCGAAACGCTCGTTCTGCGGTGCGGTGATCAGCGCGGCGAGGAGGTCGCGGCTGCTGCCTGGATCTTCGGCAAGCGTGCGGCCGGTTTCCTCGGAAACGAATTTCGCGAACGGCCAGCCGGGTGAAACCTTCGAGCCGGGTTCGAGGGTGACCTTGATGAGCGGCTTGCGGCCGCCGACGGAAAGCTTGTCCATCGGCACGCTGCTGGTGGTGGGGACGCCGACCGGTTTCGTCTCAAGCATCGCGGCGAGCTGGAAAAGCTGCTCCTGGGTGCTTTCGTGCGCAGGGGCGTCGTGGCAGCGGGCGCATTTCATTTCGACGCCCATGAAAGCGGTGCTGATGATCGTGCCTTTCTGGGCCATCGGCACGTCGTTGCCTGCGGCGGTGCTGAAGCCTGCGGGTCCGCCGAAGCGTTCGCTGCCTTTCATGCGGACGAGTTCGGTGACGAAAAGATCGAGCGGCTTGTCATCGAGAAGCGACTCATGGATCCACCAGCGGAACGGGCCGGTGTTGTTGAGCGTCGGGTTCAGCATGTTCGGGTTTTCCGCGAGCACATCCTGCCAGTAACCCATCCATTTGTCCGCCCAGCGATCGTCCTTGAGGCGGGCATCGATGAATTTCGAGCGCTTGTCCTTGTCGGTGCTTTTCACGAAAGCATCGATCTCCTCGACGGTCGGAGGAACACCGACGGTGTCGAGCGAGACGCGGCGGACGAAAGCGAGGTCGTCCGAAAGCCCGGTGAGGTCGGTGTACTGGACATTCAGTTCCGGCCAGTTCGCGCCTTCGTTGATCCAGCGTTTGATGATTTCCTGCTGGTCCTTGGTGAGCGGATCACCTTTCGGCGGCATGATGTAATCCTCGTCCGTCTGGGTGATGCGGTCGTAGAGCGAGCTCTTCTCCGCGTGGCCGGGAACGATGGCGGCGCCGTCCGATTTGCCGCCCTTGATGGCATGTTCGAGCGTGTTGAGCTTGAGATCGCCCTTGGTCTTGTTGCCCTGGTGGCAGCTGAAGCATTTCGTTTCGAGGATCGGCATCACTTCCTTGTAGAAGTTCACGCCTTCCTTCTTCGCCGAGGAATACTCATGGACGACCTTGTCGATCTTCGCATTGATGAAGCGGTCGACATCATTGCCTTCCGGATAACCGGCGATCGCTTTCGGGATCGCGACATCGGGGGTCGATGTGAGATATTTTTTCGCGGCGTCGCGGCGCTTGTCCCAATAGGCGGCATGCTGCGCGCGGACGTCGGCGCGGCGCTTCTGGTTGAGATCGGTCAACCATGCGCGGCGCTCGGCTTCATAGTCGGCCCATCCTTTGTCGGTGTAGGCGACTTTGCGAGAACCGGGGGAAAGCAGTTCCCACGTGTCCTTGCCTTGGTAGGAGATCGCCACCACCGCTTCGCCGAGTTCGGGGCGGCGTTTGGAATTTCCGGCGATGCCGCCGACCATCGTTTCGAAAGTGAAGACGTGATCGCCGCCCTTCGATTCGAATTCGCACCAGGCTTCCTCGGTGCCGGGAGGCGCGAAACGGAAATCGGCGCCACCGAGATCAAGGAAGACGTCCTGTTCGGAAACATGGTTGTGGCCGCCGCTGTCGGCTTTGGTGAATTTGGTGAGGATCAGCTGTTTGCCGTCGATGTGCAGACGCGAGGAGCTGCGGCCGCGGACGAGCAGACGGTGTTTGCCGGCTGGCAGCGTGACCTTCGCCGAGGCACGCATGATCGATGGGATCGGGCGGTCGGTGCGGACGCCGGTATCGATGTATTTCTGCGGCAGTTCGAAGAATCCGAACACATCCTCGGTGTAGCTTTCGGTCGCGCCGGGCTGGATGGCGGGCCATGAATTTTTCGCGGGGACGTTTTCACAGATATCGACGAGCACCTTTCCGGCGGGGAGTTTCGAAACGTCGACGACCGCAGGTGGCGGAACGAAAAGATAACGTTGTGTGAGCACGGCGTCGGGAAGCGCTCCACGATAAACGGCCACTTCATCGATCGAGCCGTTGAGCGTGTTCGATGGTCCGCCGCCGTTGCCGGTGCCGATCACGATGTCATCCGCATCGCTGACAGGGGGCTCGGTCGTTTTTCCGGCCATGTCCCAGGTGCCGTTCTTGATCTTCTTGCCATCGACGTAGGCGACGACGCTGTCCGGTTTGCCGAACGTGTAGGTGACCGCGACATGGTGCCAGCCGGAGCCGGTGGTGAAACCTTCCTTCGCGACCCAGCGGTGGTAATCCTCGGCTTTCGTCGCGTCGTTGCGGCTGCGGAAAAGGAAAGTCGGGAGGGCTTCGCCGCCTTCGTTTTTCAGGCGGAGCGCCCAGTTCTGGTTCTCGGCGGTGAACTCTTTCTTCCGGTTGCGGCCCTTGCCGATGAGGTAGATGTAGGAGCCGTTTTTGAGGTCCTCGATCTTCACCCATGATTCGATGGTGATCGTTTCACCTTGGACGAAGCGGAAGTTGGTTCCGGGGAAATCGCTTTCCTTCACGGTGTAGGAACCGTCCTTGCCTTCGAATGAGAGCGACTTGTTGCCTTGCGGAAACGAAGGATAAACCGGTGCCTGCGGGCCGTCCGGATTGACCTTCGCCCCGACATTTTTTCCAGGTTCCTTGCCGTCGAAGGTCCACTTCGCCAACGGAGGGATGACCGGAATCTTGACGGAATCATTCTGCGACGGAGCTTCCTGCGGCGGCGCGTCGTTGGTGGAATCCGGCGCATCGGCCTGGTCGGCATCGTTCGCGGCGAACGCGACGGCGGCAAGGGATGCGGCGGCGATCGCTGCGGAAGCTTGGAGACGGTAAGGGATCATGGGTTGAAACTACCTCCATGAAACGCGGGCCGGCGCCGGGACGCAATTCGGTAAAAGGGGGATGGTGGGCTCCCACTTTCGGGTGATGGCATTTTGCGGAGGTCCGTCAGACCTCGATCAGCCCGCGGCGCAGGGCTTCCGTGACGGCCTGCGTGCGGTCCTGTGCCCCGAGTTTCGCCATCAGGTTGCTGACGTGGCGTTTCACGGTGTCTTCGCTGAGTCCGAGGTCCGATGCGACCTCCTTGTTGCTGCGGCCTTTCGCGATGAGCGCGAGCACCTCACGTTCGCGGGGGCTGGGTTCGGGACGGCTCAGACGATCGGCGAGACGCTGGGCGATTTCGCGGGGAAGATAGCGGTTTCCGGCGGCAACCTGGCGGATGGCATCGAGCAGATCCTCGCGTGGAGCGGCTTTCTGGAGGTAGCCGAGCGCTCCGGCGCGGATGGCGCGGTAGATGTCCTCGTCGCGGGCGAAGGACGAGAATACGAGGATCCTGGCGTCCGGATGTTCCTGGCAGATACGGGTGACCGCTTCGATGCCGCCGGCTTCCCCCATCTGGAGATCCATCAGGACGACGTCCGGTTTTCCGGCTTCGTAGGCGGCCACGGCTTCCTTGCCGTCGCTCGCTTCGGCGATGACTTTCATGTCGTCCTCAAGGGCAAGCGAAGCGGCAAGCCCGCTGCGGACGACGAAATGATCGTCGACGAGCAGTAATCGCAGCGGCGTTTTTTCGGGCATGGATGGACTGTCGCTAGGTGGTGCCTCCGATGGCAAGCACGACTTCGACACGCGTTCCTTCGCCGGGAGCGCTGTGCAGGTCCAGTTGGGCGCCGAGTTTGCGGACGCGTTCCTTCATTCCCTGAAGTCCGAAATGCCCCGATGCGTTCGAGCGCTCGGCGAGGTTGAAGCCCGCGCCGTCGTCCTGGACCCGCAGGCGGATCGCATCAGGGAGCCGGTCAAGCGAGACGCGGATCGCTTCCGCGCCGGAGTATTTGATCGCGTTGTTCACCGCCTCGCGGCTGATGCGCAGGAGGTGATGCTGGGCGAGTGCGGGGATGGCGGGAAGGTTGTCTTCGGGAACAAACCGGATGGGGATGCTGGTGGTGGTCTGGAGGTGGTCGAGGAGCTTTTCGAGCGAAGTTTCCAGAGGCGCGGAGTGCTGGGATTCATCGCGCAGGTCCCAGACGAAATCGCGCGTTTCGGTTTGCAGGCGGAAAAGCAGATGGCGGAGCTGGTCGAGAAGCGTCCTGGCTTTCTCATCGGTGACCCGTGGGGATGCCGCATCGAGCCGCAGCGAAAGGCCCGCGAGTTCCTGTTCGAGCGTGTCGTGGAATTCACGGGCGATGCGCTGGCGCTCCTCGATCATCGCCTCCCGCTGGACCTTGGATTCGATCACCTTCATCTGTCCCGCGATCTGGCGTTGGAGAAGGGCGGCCCAGATGAGCACGAGCAGTCCGGCACCGGCGACGATGCCGAGCGCGATGGAAAGTTTCCGCGTGTTCCACCAGGAGGGTTTGGAGATCACCACGATGTCACCGGCCGTTCGCAGCCAGAGTTCGTGTTCGGCGGGTGTCGCGCGGTAGCCGGTGTGTTTGGTCCGGGTGACGAGCCAGATGCCTTCGAACCGGGCACGGGTGTTCGGGGCGATGCCGGGAAGCTTCCAGCCGCCTGTTAGAATCCGCAGGGTCTGGTCTCCCCTGCGGACGATCAGGATGTTCTCGTTTTCGAGCGTCTGGACGACGGTTGCTTCGATCGAAACGAGATCGGCATCGAGCGCGCCGCTGGAGATCTGTTTCGCATCGGGGACAACCGCCGCGATTTCTTTCTTCGGGTCCGGCTTTTTCCTCACCACCGCATCGGTGAGCGTGACGCTGAATTCCCCCATCTGTGGAAATCCGAGGGCCTCGACCTCGTCCCCGGCTTCCAGGGGCAAGGGACGGCTCGTGATCACCCGGATCCCGCGATCCCCGCTGCGGATGAACACGCTGCCGTTCATCACGGGGCCGAGCGCGGTGCCTGAAATCTTCATCCGGTGTGAAACGATGCCGGGCCTCGCGAAATCCGAAAGCGATGCGAGCGGGGTGTCCGGAATCGCGAACGGATCGGAAGACGCGGGTTGGACGATGGTGATCGCATTGCCATCGACGGACCGCAGGTAGGGATAGACGAGCTGGCGGTGGTCGTTGATCGCGCCGGCGGCGAGGCCACGCACCAGCAGGTTCGCGTCGATCAGCGCGTCGGCGTTTTCCGGAGCCTGGTCGAACTGCACTTCGAGG
>DATLIO010000400.1:0-2641 GCA_035539355.1 Luteolibacter sp. | reverse complement strand
GATGCGCACCACTCCGGAGGAATGCGCACGACTCGGCGAGATCATCGCGGAGAAGGTGAACGCCTTCACCGCGCCGTCCGCGGTCATGATTCCCCGCAAGGCGATCAGCGTGATCAGCGCGGAAGGCCAGCCGTTCCATGATCCGGCGGCGGATGAAGCGTTGTTTTCCTCGATCCGGAAGAACACCGGCGTCGAGACCGTTGAATTTGATGAAGAGATCAACAGCCCGGCATTCGCGAAAGCGTGCGCGAAGAAGCTGCTGGATCTGATGAAATGAGGGACGTGTCCCTGCAACTTTGACTAACCCATGATGAAAGCGTTGATCCTAGGAATCGCGTGCTGCCTTTTTCCAGTGGCGGTGCAAGCGGAAGAACCATTGAGGGTGTTCATCCGTTCCGGAGAAAAAACCCACGGACCGGGAGCCCATGACCATCCGGCCTTCCTGCGCGACTGGACGAAGCTGCTCAACGAACGCGGCGCGAAGGCGACCGGCGGAGACGAGTTTCCGACCGCACAGCAACTGGCGGAAACCGACGTGGTCGTCCTGCATGCGGAAGAGGCCGGAAACATCACCGGAAAACAGCGCGAGGATTTCGAAGCCTATCTCAAACGCGGCGGCGGTGTCGTCGCGGTCCACGGCGGAACGGTGTCCCGCGATCCGGATTGGTACAAGACGGTGATCGGCGGATCGTGGAGGTTCGGAAAGACGAAGTGGCTCGAAGGCCACCTGTCGCTTTATTTCACCGACCGTGAGAATCCGATCACGAAGGAATGCTCGAACTTCGATCTGGATGACGAGATTTACTATGACATGGAGCTGCTGCCGGAAGCCAAGGTGCTGGCGGCGGCGTTCACTCCGAAGCCGAAGGATGCGAGCCACGCGGGCGATGGCAAGAAGGTGAACATCTACGACATCCAGCCGCAGATGTGGACTTATGAGAAGGATGGCCGGAGAGCCTTCGCGTTCGTTCCGGGGCACCTGTATGAAAACTTTTCGCATTCCTCGGTCCGCGCGGTCCTGTTGAGGGGGATCGCATGGGCGGGCAAACGCGCCAATGCCGACGAGCTCTGCCGTCCGGGCGAACTGGGTGACACGTTGCGTTATCCCGAAGGCGGTCCGACCCGGCCGGAGAAGGCCGCGGAGAAGATCGAGCTTCATCCGGATTTCAATATTTCGCTGGTCGCCGCGGAACCGCTCATCAACAAGGTGATGACCGTCGATTGGGACGAGAAGGGAAGGTTGTGGGTCGCCGAGTCACCGGAGTATCCGAACGGACTGCGCAAGGCGAACACCGACGAATGGAAGGAGAGCGGAGCTTTCGCCCCGGGACAATATGAGCGCGAACCGCTCGACCGCATCAGCATCCTGACGGACACGGATGGCGACGGGGTGATGGACAAGAAGAAGGTCTTCGCCGACAAGCTGGAGCTCGTCACCGGATTCGTCCTCCATAAGAACGGGGTGATCGCCACCGCTGCGCCGAACATCTGGTTTCTGGAAGACACGGATGGTGATGAGATCTGCGACAAGCGGACGAAACTTTACACGGGTCTTGGAACGAGGGACACGCACGCGGTGATCAACAACCCGCGATGGGGTGTGGATGGCTGGATTTATGCGACGCATGGCTACAGCGCCGGAGAGGTCACGGCGCAGGGAACCGCGGATGCCAAGCCGGTGCTGATCGGATCGGGCGTGGTGAGATTCAAACCCGATGGCAGCGCCATCGAAATGTTCTCCAGCAAGAACGGAAACACGTGGGGGCTGGCGATGACTTCGGACGGCCAGTGTTTCTGGACGCAGCCGACGAGCGGCACGTTGTTCTTCCACACGCTGTTGCCCGAGTCGGTGCTGGCGAAGGGAAGGATTCCGGGAACGAACGGATTCAAGGGCATGCTCACCGGGCAGAAGACGTATCCGCTGATGAAGTGGGAGCAGCTCGCCTATGTGCAGATCGATCTGGTCGGCTCCTACACCGCGGCGGCGGGATGTGCGATTTATGAAGGCGGGGCATGGCCCGAGAAATGGAACCGCAGTTATTTCACCGGTGAGCCGACGATCAACATCCTCAGCCATTATTTCCTCAAGCCGGACGGTCCGAGCTACACGCCGGAAAAGGAGAAGGGGCGCGAGGAGACCGAGTTCATCCGCAGCCGCGACCTGTGGTTCCGGCCGATCGAGAACCGCGTGGGACCCGATGGCGCTTTGTATGTCGTCGATTTCTACAACCAGGCGGTGATTCATAATGACACCCGGGGGCCGCTTCATGGACCCGCCAATGCGGCGGTGCGGCCTGACCGGGATCATTATTTCGGCCGCATCTGGAAGGTGCAGCACAAGCAGGCGAAGAAGATCGCCGTGCCGGTGATCGACAAGACGAAGGCCGCGGATCTGATCAAGGCCTCCTCGAGCGAGAACGGCCACACCCGCATGACCGCCCTGCGCCTGATGCGCGAGGGAGGATTGCTCAAGGAATCGCCGCCGAATGGTTCGGCTCCGTTCCGGGCCTATGAGAAGGCGTTGGGCGCGTCGGACGAGAAGGCGCGCAAGCAGGTGATCTCGGAGTTCGTCGCGGCCGAAGAGAACTGGACGAAATCCGCGCTGATCGCGGCGGCATCGGATCATGCGTTCGATTTCATC